>CACJWV010000007.1 GCA_902597195.1 uncultured Bacteroidota bacterium
TAATGCAAACATCATATGTAGAAAGCTAAAGATAAATCAGATCCCTTCAGGCTTATGGGTTTTGGACATAGAGTTTATAAAAGTTTTGACCCAAGAGCGAGAATAATAAAAAAAACATGCGATGAGGTGCTTGAACAGCTAGGTGTTACAGACCCTGTTTTAGATGTTGCGAAAGAATTAGAAGAAATTGCTTTAAAAGATCAATATTTTATTGATAGGTCGCTATACCCTAATGTTGATTTTTATTCAGGAATTATTTACAGAGCCTTGGGAATTCCAACTGACATGTTTACCGTGATGTTTGCTTTGGGTAGAATACCGGGATGGATTGCACAGTGGAAAGAGAGTAGAGAGCAGAATGAGCCTATTGGACGTCCAAGGCAAATCTACACTGGAGAAAAGCAAAGGGATTACATAAATATTAAGAATAGATAAACCTATAAAGCATTTGTTATCTCATTTACTTTCTTTAAGAATTTAAAAAACTCATTTATCTCTTCCTCTTCAAAGTACTCCATAACCTTATTGTTAAAATCCAAGACTGCCTTTTTTGCAATCTCTCTTGACTCAATTCCGTACTTAGTAAGCTTTATTATTGATTTTCTCTTATCTAATGAATCTCTTTCTCTTGTAATGATGCCCCTTTCCTCTAGATTTGATAACGATCTTGAAAGAGATGTTGATTCCATCCCCATAAGAGGCCCTATTTGTGTTGAGGGTGTACCATCGTAAATATCAATGTTTAAAATTAACATTCCTAATGACATACTTGCCATATATTCATTAGCTGTTTTATTATACATTTTAGAAATACTATACCACGTTTTTCTAATGTTATAATCAATTGTATCTTCTGGTATCATTTTTTTTAACTTTAGTGTTTAAATATATAAATAAAGTTATATTTAAAGAAAAAATGAATTATACTTTACCTTTGGAAATGCTCTACAGATGGGAGAAAGAAAGAGCTGATGAAATTTATTTAAGTCAACCTATTGATGGAAAGATTCATGAATGGTCATGGAAAGAGACGTCAAAGCAAGTAAGAAAAATGGCTTCCTATTTGAAAGACAATTTGCCTGAAAATTCAAAAATAGGTATACTTTCAAAAAACTGTGCACACTGGATTATGAGCGATTTAGCAATTATGATGGCTGGTCATATATCTGTGCCTTTATATCCAAATCTTAGCGCAGAGGCTTTAAAAAGTATATTAGACCACAGTCAAACTAAATTTCTTTTTGTTGGAAAACTAGATGACTTTAATATTATGAAAAGCGGAATTGATGATGATATAAAATGTATAACTTACCCATTTTATTCTCAGAATTATGAGATTTGGGATGATGTAATTGAGGGAATTGATCCAATTTCAGAAAACGTAACTAGAGATCAAAGTGAATTAGCTACAATAATTTATACGTCCGGGACAACAGGAGATCCGAAGGGAGTAATGCATAAATTTTTCAATTTTGGATTTGCAACAGTTAATGCAGTAAATGCTGTTAAATTAAATAAAGAATCTTTTTTCTCCTATCTTCCTTTATCGCATATTGCTGAAAGATTGTTAGTCGAAATGGGAAGTCTCTACACTGGCGGAAAAATTTCCTTTGCTGAAAGTTTAGATACATTTGCTAAGAATTTAGCTGATGCATCACCATCAGTTTTTTTAGGTGTCCCTAGAATATGGACTAAATTTCAACAAGGAGTAATTGCGAAGTTAGGAGCGAGAAAGTTAAATTTTCTTTTGTCTGTTCCGATAATATCTTCAATCATAAAAAAGAAAATTAAATCCAATCTTGGCCTCAGTAATGCTAAGAATATTTTTACTGGTGCTGCTCCAACCCCTGAATCTTTAATATACTGGTTTAAAAAATTGGATATACATATTCAGGAAGCATATGCAATGACAGAAAATTGTTGTTATTCACATGTTACTTTAAATGACGCAATTAAAGTTGGAAGTGTTGGAAAAAATCTTCCACTTTGTGATGTAAAACTTAGTAGTGAAAATGAGATTTTAATCAAACACAAAGCCCTCATGGATGGTTATTACAAATCTGAAGAACTTACAAATGAAACTATCAAGGATGGCTGGCTCCATACAGGAGATGTTGGAGAAATTGACGCTGAAGGATATTTAAAAATTACGGGAAGAGTTAAAGATATATTTAAGACAACAAAAGGAGAGTATATTTCACCATCAACAATTGAAATGAAACTTTCAGAGGATAATAATATTGAACAAGTTTGTATTGTAGGTAGAGGTTTAACTCAGCCAATTGCGTTAATTACATTGTCCTTACAAGCTGAGAAGTTAAATAAGATAGAACTCAAAGAATATTTTGAGATTAGCTTAAACTCATTTAACAAGAATCTTGCAAATTATGAAAAAATTTCACAGATTGTAGTTTTAAAAACTGAGTGGACTGTGGAGAATAACTTCTTGACACCTTCAATGAAAATAAAAAGAAATACAATTGAAAGTGCTTACAGTAAAAGATATCCAGAGTGGGAATCTTCTTTAGAAAAAGTAATTTTTGTAGATTAAGTTTTTTGTTTCTTTTTTTTAGCTGCTGGAAATAGTACATTATTAAGTATAAGTCTGTAGCCAGGTGAATTAGTATGCAAATTTAAATCAGTTTTTGGGTCTCCAACTCTGTGTTGATAGTCCTCAGGATCATGACCTCCATAAAATGTCCAAGTGCCATTTCCGTACTTTCCGTGTATATATTTTGCTTCTTCTAAAGATTTATTCTCTCCGAGAATTGTAACATTTTTTTTAATATATTTCTTTTTGAAAGAAGTAGTTTGACCCATAAAACCTTTAATAATCTTTTGATGATTTTGACATAGCATTGTTGGTATTTGATCCCATTTTGCTGAAAAATCAAATAAAATAAAGTAATCCTCTTTTTCTTTTACCTTTCTGTCTCTAGTATTGTCAATATTAGAAAATTCGTAAATATTGGGATTTGAAATTAGTTTGAAATCTTTGAATGCAAAAGTTTTATTAAAGTTTAGTTTTTCATTTATACCAGAGTCAATAGGATCATTATCAAAGACATTATGACAAATGTCTAAATTTTCAGAGGATAAGGCAATATCATAACTATCAGTTGCTGAACACATCGCAAATAGAAATCCTCCAGAGAAAATATAATCTTTTATTTTTTTTGCAATATCAAGTTTAAGTTCTGAGACCTTTGAATAGCCTAATTTTCTTGCATCTCTCTCAAATTCTTTCTTTTGTTGAATGTACCAGCTCGCATTTTTAAATGCGGAGTAAAATTTTCCATATTGACCAGTAAAATCCTCATGATGAAGGTGAAGCCAGTCGTACATAGGTAAAATATTGTTTAGAACTTCAGTGTCATATATAACATCATAAGGAATTTCAGAGTATGAAAGAGCTAAAGTTACAGCATCATCCCAAGGTTGTTTATTCTTTGGAGAGTATATAGCAATTTTTGGTGCCTTATCAAGAACTACGATTTCTTTATTAACTTCAGTTCTTGCAATGTTTTCTCTTATTTTTTCAGCAACTAATTCGGGAATAATTGTATAGGAAACTCCTTTAAGCTTACACTCTTTCTCTATTTCCTCTGTATAATTGAACATAAAACTTCCCCCCTCGTGATTTAATAACCACTCTACTTTTTTTCCTGATTCTACAGCACTATAAGCTACACCATATGCTTTGAGATGATTATTTTGTTTATCATTCATCTCAATAAGAATATTAATTGCAAATAAATTGTTAATTGATGAAATCAGAACTACTACTGAAAATACTAGCTTATACATTAAAAAGGAGATGATTCATTTTCAGAATTTAAGCTAGAAGGTAATGAAATCATTGAAGAATCAATACTATCGATTTCTTCATTGTATTCTAAATTAGAGAATCTAGCGAATTCGCTTATGAACTTAACTCTTATATTTTTTAGAGCACCGTTTCTATGTTTTGCAATAATTATCTCAGCTTGGCCATGACAATCGTCACCATTTTCCCATTCCGTAATTTTGTAGTATTCAGGTCTATAAATGAAAGTAACAATGTCTGCGTCTTGCTCAATAGCTCCTGACTCTCTTAAATCTGAAAGTATAGGTCTTTTGCTGCCAACAGATGATCTAGTTTCAACTCCTCTATTAACTTGTGAAAGTGCTATAACTGGTATCTTTAGTTCTTTTGCTATGCTCTTTAATGACCTAGAGATTGTTGAAATTTCTTGTTCTCTGTTTCCTGAACTATTTCCAGCTTGCATTAGCTGTAAGTAGTCAATCAAAATGATACTAACATTATGATTTTTTACCAATCTTCTGGCCTTTGCTCTTAGCTCAAAAACAGTCAAGGCAGGAGTATCATCAATAAATATTTCAGCATCAGATAGGTATTTTATTTTTTGATGAAGTTGAACCATCTCATGATCTTTTAAATCTCCCTTACGAAGTTTGTTTGAAGAAAGTTCAGCTTCAGAAGCAATAAGCCTATTTACAAGTTGTTCAGAGGACATCTCTAGTGAGAAAAAACCTATAGCTCTAGAATGGTCTATAGCTATGTTTCTTGCCATTGTAAGTGCCAGGGCAGTTTTTCCCATTCCTGGTCTAGCTGCAATAATAATAAGATCAGAGTTTTGCCATCCTGAAGTAACTCGGTCTAAGTTAGTAAATCCTGATGGTATACCACTAAGTCCATCTTCTTTGTTTCTCAAAATTTCAATATTCTCGAGAGCTCCTTTAATCAAAAGACTCATTTTATCATAACTTTTTCTGATAGTACCTTCAGTTACACTGAACAATTTTTCTTCAGCTTTGTTCAAAAGATCAAAAATATCAATAGAATCATCAAAAGCTTCACCAATAATGTTATTTGAAATTGAAATTAGCGATCTTTTGATATATTTTTCTGCCACTATTCTAGCATGAAATTCAGTATTTGATGATGATGAAATATTATTAGTTAACTCGGTTATATATGAAATGCCACCAATCTTTTCCAACTGTTTCATTCTTTTAAGCTCCTCTGAGACTGTTAAAATATCAACAGGCTGAGTCTTGTTGAATAATTCTACAATTGCAGAAAAGATTTTTTGATGCTCCATTTTGTAGAAATACTCCTCACGCAGACTATCAATAGCATCTGATAATGATTCATTGTCAATTAAAAGAGCACCAAGTATTGCTTGCTCGAGCTCTACTGCCTGAGGTTGAAGTTTGCCTTCAATTGTAATTTCACCTAATTTTCTATTCATTTTTTCTTTTTGAATTTGCCCATTTCAGTAAACTTATTAATTCTCTTTTTAATCAATTCCTCAAGACTTAGTTTTGACAACTCGTTATAGTGTGATTGAATTTTTTTCTTAACTGTGCTTATTGTTTTTTGAGGAAAAGAGTGTGCCCCACCAAGTGGCTCTCTAATTATTTCATCAACAAGATTTAACTTGTACATATTTTCAGCTGTAAGTTTTAATGACTCTGCAGCTTTTTCTTTAAAATCCCAAGACCTCCATAAAATAGTTGAGCAGTTTTCCGGTGATATAACAGAGTACCAAGAGTTTTCAAGCATTAGTATTTTGTCTCCAACACCAATACCTAATGCTCCGCCTGACGCACCTTCCCCAATTATAATGCAGATGATTTGGGTTTTTAATTTACACATTTCAATAATGTTGTTAGCTATAGCTTGCCCTTGACCTCTTTCTTCTGCTTCGAGACCAGGATATGCACCAGGAGTATCAATGAAGCAAACAATTGGTTTGTTAAATTTTTCAGCCATTTTCATTAGCCTGAGTGCCTTTCTGTATCCTTCAGGATTTGACATGCCAAAATTCCTAAACTGCCGTTCTTTAGTGTTTCTTCCTTTTTGCTGACCAATGAACATATATGTTTTTTTATCAATAGAGCCCCACCCACCTACAATTGCTTTATCGTCTTTAAATGATCTGTCACCATGAAGTTCAACAAAATTTCCGTTTGTAATTTGTGAAATATAATCGAGTGTATATGGTCTTTGCGGATGTCTTGAAAGTTGAACTTTTTGCCAAGGGGTAAGCGAAGAATAAATTTCGTTCCTTTTATTTTTAATTTTTAACTTTAAATCAGCTATAGTTTTTTTTGTATCAACTCCTTCACTTTTTAATTTTTCAATAGTAATAAGTTTATCTACAAGTTCCTCTATTGGTTTTTCAAATTCAAGATATTGCATATGTAAAAAAAACAAATTTAATTAAAATAGGAGTTGTTAAAAAAAAAAAAATGTTCTTTGTAAGAAAAATGATTTTTTATCCTAATGCAAAAATTAATATTGGCTTGAATATAATAAGTAAAAGAAAAGATGGTTATCATAACCTAAACTCTATCTTTTACCCAATCTTTAATGTTTACGATATTTTAGAGATAATTAAGTCAAAAAAATTCGAGTTTACAACCAGTGGTTTAGCTATAGATTGTATAGCTGAGAAGAATTTATGTTATAAAGTTTACACTTACTTTAAAGAAAAATATGACATTCAAAATATAAAAGTACATTTACATAAGAATATTCCGATTGGATCAGGTCTTGGAGGTGGTTCTTCTGATGCTGCATTTACTATCAAGGCTATAAATAATCTTTTTAAACTTGGATTAAATATTAATGAGCTTGAATCAATATCAGCTAAAATTGGCTCAGACTGTCCATTTTTTATAAGTAACAAACCAAAGTATGTCACTGGAACAGGAGATATATTGAGCGATATTGATTTGAATTTATCTAATTATAACATTCAAATATATACTCCAAAAATTAAAATTTCAACTAGAGACGCTTTTGATAAAATATTACCTAATCAAAATAATGAAGGAAAAATTATCGAAAATATAACGAAACCAATGCATTTGTGGAAAAATTACATACATAACGATTTTGAGAGGTTGCATAATTTTAAGAGTAAAATAATTAAAATTAGACAGACAGCATATGACAGTGGAGCGATTTATGCAAGCATGACTGGTACCGGTTCAGCAGTATATGCAATTTTTGAAAAAAATTAGCGTTGAATGCTACAATAATATGACGTACGATTATCTTTTGATTTTATTTTCATGACATCTAGATCATTTACTGTTTTATTTTTACCATAAATCTTGAGTATAAAGTTGGATTTAGAGTTTGGATTTTTAAAGTCACGAAGTTCAGCACCTCCTTTTTTATAAGCTTCAGTAGTTATCTTCTTTGTATAAAAACATATGTCTTTATAGCTGTGTTTTTTTATTGTCTTCCATTTTCTATTTGGATGTATTTTTAGTGCAAAGAGAATTTCTGATTTTAGATAATTTCCAACTCCCGGAAAATATTTTTGATTTAAAAGAATCTTGCAGATTTCTAAATTACCTGAAATATTATTAAGTAAATTAATATGAGTTTTTATATCGTAATCGTCGTTTAAAATATCAATTATTTTGTTAAATTTTAAGCAAATGGTTTCATCAGAAATTATTTTTACAAAACCAAAACGTCTTATATCATTAAAGAATATTTTACCATTTGGTGTGGAAAAAGATAAATGATTATGTTTTTGTTTTTTGAATGTAAATGATCCGGTCATACCTAAATGTATGTGAAGGTTATTTTTCTCACTTAATTTTAAAAATATATTTTTTCCAATACAAGAAAAGTTAGCTTTCTCTGTTAAATGTTTATTTGCAATATTAATTACTTGAGAGAATTTTTTTTTATAGGCTGATGATTCAATATTTATTGAATTGATTTTTCTCACATTTTTTTTGAGAAAATCTGTGGAAATTTTGACTTCAGGACCTTCGGGCATTAATAGAAATTAGGGAAATTACTTTTGACCTTCTTTAATTTAGGTAAAATTACAAACCTGCAGTAAGGCTGAGATGAGTTTAATTCAAAATAGTTTTGATGATATCTTTCAGCAACGAAGAACTTATCAAGCCTTTTAACTTCAGTTACAATTTTATTTTCAAATGATTTTTGTTTATCATCTATAAAATTATTTATGTAAGTTTCTTCTTCTTTTGAGCTATATAAAATTATGGATCTGTAGTGTCTTCCAATATCATTACCTTGTCGATTTATTTGAGTTGGATCATGAGCAACATAAAATATATCTAAAATTTCTTTTAAATCAATAACAGTTTTATCGTATGTGATTTTGCAAACTTCAGCATGATTGGTCAGACCTTTTGTTACGTCCCTGTAAGATGGATTGATTTTATTACCGCCTGCATATCCACTTTCAACTTTGATTACTCCATTTATTTTTTCAAATACAGCTTCGATGCACCAGAAGCAGCCTCCTCCTAATACGATTTTTTCAATGTTTGAATTAATATTAATAGTCATAATTAATGCTAACAATAATTTCATTTTTTCTATTTAAAAATTTGTAAGGTGATTGATAAACAAGAACTTCGAAATCATCAGAAAAGATGATGTTGTTTTCTTCTAATTTACTTTTTAAAATCTTAATCATTTTATCTTCTTTTTTTGAGTTCGTGTATCCTCCATATTTAATTACTGCTTTGTAAGATTCTTCATATATATCAATTAAAATATCTTTGTTTGTTGGAACAGGTAGGCTTGAAACCTTATACCTTTCTGGCATGATAAAACTCATTTTATTAGTTTTCTTGTCTATTATTACTGGAGAGGTCATTCCAATTGTCTCAGACTTTGAATTATTTCCAAATATATAGTTAGCTAAGATTGAAAAATTATTGTTAGAGTTATCTTTTGAAACATGTGACGCGATAATTTGTTCATCGTATTTTCTTATTTCAATGTTTTCAATAACCTGAATTGTTTCATAAAATTGAAAATTGGTAGACATACTAGTAACTAATAAAAGAAATAAAATTTTCACTTTTCAAAGATAATACTAAAACATAGTTTTGCATAGCTATTTTTGTTAATATTTATATATTTGCTTTGTGAAATATACCATAGACCATTTATCAAACATAGCTGATGTTAACAAAATTACTATCAGGTCTTGGGAGGAAAGACATGATTTTATCATTCCAAAAAGATCGAAGACTAACATCAGGTATTATGAACTAGATGATCTTATTTGTATTATTAATGTTAAAGCTTTGTTAACTGAAAAAATTAAAATTTCAAATATTGCTAGTCTATCATATGAAGAAATTTTAGATGCAGTTGATGATAAATTTCATGAGAAAACAGATAATTTTCAATTTTATATTTCTAGAATAATAAGGTCTGCTCTGCTATATGACAGAAATTTATTTGATAACACAATATATAACGGATTTTTAAAATTCGGGTTATCAGATTTTTATCTAAATATAATGTATCCTTCACTTCAAAAAATTGGATATATATGGAAAGTAAAAAGTAAGGACACAAATCACGAGAAAACAATTTCTAGTTTACTTCAAACTAAAATCAATGACATCACTCATGAAATTATCGAAACAAAAAGAAGCAAAGACATATGGTTGCTTTTCATGATGTCACCCTATATATTTCTTGACAGAGATAATAGTCATTTTATTCCTTTATTTGAAACTACGAAAATGGTTAAGTCTGCTGAAAAAAAAATTAGCGATTAGTCTTCTAGAACCCATCTTCCGTCAGATTTTAATCTAAATTTCCCGATAAGTTTTTTATTCCATTCATTAGGTGAGATTAAGCTTAGAAAAGAACTCATATCTTTTCTTTGATATAGGTAATATTTAACACCCACTTTTGGCTGAAAGCTGTATTCCGAATTGTATATTAATTTAGTCCATTCAAATTCATTAACTAACCTTTCAATTTCTTTGTTTATTTCTAAAGATTTAGTTTCAAAATAATCTCTGCACTCAAAAGGTATTGTTTTGTTTACCTTAAGTGTTGAAAAATTTGGTGCACTCAGGCTTGTTGGAAATTTTCTGACTGAAGCATCATATTTTTTACTTTTTTCATCAAATACGATGTAATCAGGCTTATTTTTTTTCATAATACAAAATTATACATTAATTAAATATAAAAAAAACTATTTTGTATAAATAATTAAATAAAAAGTTATACATTTGTGTATAATATTTAATGAAAAAAATTATACAAAAATGAAAAAGAAAGAACTTAAGCTAAGTAAAAAAACAACTAAAATATTAAACGAAATAAAGTCAAGTACACCTAAAATAGTTTTTCATGCTAAAAATATTATGGTAACTTTGAGATCCAAAGAACAACTTAAACAGTGGTTGGAAAGATACCCTAGTGGAAGTTATAGAATTAATAATGCGTAAATTTAGATATTTAATACTTATCATCTTGTTTGGTTTATTTAACAATAATGTCATTTCGCAAAATTCAATATATGATGAAAACTTTGTCTTAGAGTTAGCGAGCGGAAAAGAAATTAAGCTTAATGAGTTCAAAAACAAAAAATTATTAATAGTAAATGTTGCATCAAGATGTGGCTTCACTAGACAGTACAAAGAGCTCCAAAAACTCCAAAATAACTACGGCGATAAACTAAACATACTTGCAGTACCTTGCAATCAGTTCGGATTTCAGGAGCCAGGATCTGATGAAGAAATTATAAAATTCTGTAAAGAAAATTATGATGTAAGTTTTCCAGTAACCAAAAAGTCCAAAGTTGTTGGGAAAAACAAACATCAAGTTTACGCTTGGTTAACATCTAAAAGTCTAAACGGTATTGCCGAATCTATAGTAAAATGGAATTTTCAGAAGTATCTAATAGATGAAAATGGAGTTTTAATCAATTTTTTTAATTCAAATGTTTCACCAACAAGTGACAAAATTTTAAAATATTTATAAAATGAAAAAAATATTGCTAATTGGTGCATCTAGTGATATTTGTAAGCAACTTTGCAAGGATTTCACCTCTCACTATGAGTTTTTATTGCTAAGTTCTGATAAAGAAGAATCTGACTATGAAGATTTTGATATATTGAACAGACAAACTTATCCAGAAATTTCTGATATCGATGGTATTGTTTATTTTCCAGGTACAATTAATCTTAAGCCTTTTGAGAGATTTAAGGAGGATGATTTTACTGACGACTACAATATTAACGTAAAGGGATTAATCAATATCCTCCAGTTTTATAAATCCTCATTAAACAAAGGCTCATCGGTTGTATGTTTTAGTACTGTAGCCGCAAAGCTTGGAATGCCATTTCATGCTTCAATAGCAATGTGCAAGGCAAGTGTATCATCATTGTGCAGAACTCTTGCTGCTGAATGGTCACCAAATATTAGGGTTAATTGTATATCACCATCATTAGTTGATACAAAAATGGGTTCTAAGTTTTTCAGAAATGAAAAACAAATCGAATTGATGAATAATAGACATCCACTTAAAAGAACTGGAAGAAAAACAGATATCTCCAACTTTATTGAATTCTTATTGTCTGAAAAATCTTCTTGGATTACAGGTCAAGACATAAGTATAGACGGAGGTATGTCCACTGTAAAAGCCTGATGATAAGTTTTATTTGGAAATATAGGTTTTCACTTATTTTTCTCTTGTTCATATTTTTTTGTCTGAGCTTATCTGTCTTAAAAAATCCCAAAATTTACTTTGATACTGAAAGAATTCTTGAGATGTCTAGCGAAGAAAAAGATGTTATTGATGAATCCATTGATGATAAAAACTTATTATTAGCTTCAATTAGATTAAAAAAAGAAATTAACTATAAATCTGCTCTAATAGCAGATTCAGTTCATAAAAATTTACTGAGTAAACAATCTATAAGAAGCGTAAGTAGTTTATTTAACGAAAAGAAAATTATTGGTTCAAATTTCATTCCAATTTTATCAAAAAGACTCAAATTAAATTCTGAGGAAAGTTTTAAAAAATCATTTGATAGAATTAAAAACCAAGGAAGTAATTTTGTTTCAAAGGACTTAAAATCACTTCTTTTCGTTATTAATAAAAATGAAAATGCGGATACCAACTTGACTTTATTTTTTGATGGTCTAAAGTCAGACTTATCAAAAATAAATGATTCTGAAGTCTATATCACTGGACAGTCTAAGTCAGAGCATTACATGCAAGATAGTGTGACAAAAGAAATAAAATTCATGACATTATTTAGCTCTATTTTTTGTGCTATTGTGTTATGGTTTTTTGTCAGAAATATAATGTTTGTGATCATAAATCTTGTTTGTGTTATATTTTCGATATCAATTACTTTTTCTATTTCTCAACTATTATATGGAGGCATTGAGCTCGTTATGATATTAATGCCTGCTATAATATTTATAGTATGTATTTCAGATTTTTTGCATTTGACAAATTTCAATAAAGATGATCTTAAAAAAACTGATAAATTTCAATTATTTCAAAATCAAGTAAAAAAAATTGGTATTCCTGTTTTCTTAACTTCAATTACTACTGCTATTGGCTTCTTAAGCTTTATTTTTTCAGATGTAATGCCATTAACAAGGTTCGGTATAATAACTTGTATTGGTATTTTTATTTCACTTTTTTCAATATTAATTTTCTATTCAGTAGTGGTCGACAAAAAAATATATGGAATAAATGAAAAAGCAAATAAGACAATTAATAATTTTATTGAAAAAGTCACCAATATCAAAAAAATTGAGTCTATTTTTTTATTATCAATTTTTATTTTCTTTTCAATTTTTGGAATATTGAATCTAAGAATTGATAATTATATTACAGACGAGATTAATAAAAACTCAAAGCTTTATGAGGAAATAAAGTTTTTCGATGATAATTTTGGTGGTATCAAGCCAATAACCTTCAATATTTCTAGAGATAGCTCATTATCAAATGACAAAATAGTTGAATTGGAAAAATTCCTCAAAAAAAATGAAGTGGTTATTGATTTTTCTTCCGCTAGCATATTAAGCCCTTCTGATGTAAGCTCAACCATTAAAAGTAGGATAAAGGATATTGGATCAAGAAATACCAATCTTTTGATTGAAAAAACATCTCAATATTGTGAAGATTTAGATTTAAATATTTCATACTCAGGAGTTGGATTTTTATTTGATAATTTGAGTAATAAAATGACTAAAGAAGTTTTAATTGGGCTAGTCTTAGCAATTATACTTGTTGGACTACTGTTTGTTATTATCAACAACTATAAAATTAAGTTTTTTATAATCGCTCTTGTGCCAAACATCATACCAATAGTTTCTACAATTGGAATTTTTAGTGTTTTCTCATTTTATTTTTGTCTATCTAACGCTTTTATTTTTGCAATTGTTTTTGGTTTGATTGTAGATGATTCCATTCATATTATCAGCTCTTACAGATCTTGTATTAAAAGAAATCTTTCTATAGATAATTCAGTAAATTACGTTACACAAATAACATCAAGAGCAGTAATAAAAACTACCATAGTAATTATTTTTACATTAATACCTCTTCTTTTTTCAGAGTTCAAATCTGTTAGTCAATTAGCATCAATTTCAATTGTTGCAGCTATTGTTGCTGTTATTTTTGACCTAATTTTTTTACCAAAAATGCTTAGATTCTTTAGTTAATCAATCAGCTTGTCTATTTTAGATGCCATGAGAAAATCATTCTCGTGTAATCCATCAATCTTGTGAGTAAATAGAATGATTTTGACATTTTTGAAGTTAATATGAATGTATGGATGATGACCCTCATTTTCAGCAAGTTCAGCTACAGAATTTGAGAAAGCTATGGCTTTTAAATAAGTTTCAAATGAAAAATTTTTACTTAATTCCTTTTCATTTGCGACTGACCAACCTTCGTCAATTAATTTCAAAAAAGAATTTATTTCTTCTCCTTTTAGCGGTGGTATTCCTCCTTGACATGGAACACATTTATTTTGTTTAAACATATTAAAATAGTAATATTATACAAAGTACAATTGAGTATATAGCTTGTAGACCAATTGTACCCCAGTTTGCATTAATCAACTCTCTGCTTTCATACTTCTTCATTATTGTTGAAAATAAATATAAACCGTAACCTAAGCAAATTAATGTAGGAACAAGTATTAATACATCATTCAATTTTGTGTATAGGTAATATGAAGATAGACAAGCTAAAAGAAGAAATGTTAAATACAACCACCTACTATTTTTCTTTCCAAAAGTTACAACTAAGTGGTTCTTGCCAGTAGTCTTATCACTTTTCATATCAGGGAATTCATTAATCAGAAGTATATTGGTGGTTAGCAATCCCATTGGGATACCAAGTAAAAGACAATTAAAGAAATGCTCATTTTCTACAAAATCGGCAAAATTTCCTGCGAAAATTGCAAGTCCCGTGCCTATTGTTAAAAGAGGTCCAAATGCAAGAAAAATAGATAATTCACCTAAACCTCTTTTAGCAACAAGTCTGAGAGGTGGGGCAGTATAAAAGTAACCTAAAAATAAACCCGCCAAAGTTGTATAAAT
Source organism: uncultured Bacteroidota bacterium (assembly GCA_902597195.1). Taxonomy (GTDB): domain Bacteria; phylum Bacteroidota; class Bacteroidia; order Flavobacteriales; family BACL11. The sequence goes on from CACJWV010000007.1 coordinate 14,390, forward strand.
TATTGGAGTAATGATAGAACTATCGACTCTTAGAACAAGCAAAGCACCAATAAGTGTAGCAATTAGTGTTAGCCAAATTGCAAGCTTTAGCGTCCCATTTAATGTAATAAGGCCAAGTTCAATGGCTCTACTTCCGCCAGAAACTTGTTGAAAATATTCAGCATTTGCTTCGTCAGTACCGTCTTTGACATCAAAATAATCATTAAAAACATTTATAGCTAAATGTGCGATTAAAACTCCAAGAATACAAAGTATGAAGCTTGTTATGTTAAATAAATTATCACCAACACCTGCGAAATAGGCACCAACCGCGAAAACAGGTAAAAGTGATGCAGAAGTAAAAGGCATTCTAGTTATTGCCAAGCCTTTAATCATTTTAGTAGCAAAAGATATAGGAACGTTTACATCTTCATTTATTACCTCAGTAACACCACAATATCCAGTTTGTGGATTGTCTTTACCATTTGAAAATGTAGGCGTAATTCTAATTTTTGCATTAATTTTTTGCTTGTTTTTATTGATGAAGTAAGTTTTTCCAACATACTCACCGTTTTTAACAGCTTCGTCAAGCCATCCAGCGACATTTTGTAGAACAATTTCACCAGGGGAAAAAATAGATACTCTTTTCTTTCCGATTAGCTCTTCCTTTTTGTATCCAAAGATTTGTTCAGCACCGTCATTCATTGTCAGAATGACTCCTTCCATGTCACAAGTGATTGTACTTTTTTTCATGTAATTAAATATTTTGGTTCAAATGTATAACTTTTTCTTAAAAATAGCTATGCATTAACCATTCATTGTGATTAAAAATTCTTTGTTATCTTGAGTTTTCATTAAACGGTCCTTCATAAATTCAATTGCTTCAACTGGATTCATATCTGCTAAATAATTTCTAAGTACCCAAATTCTTTGAATATGTTCAGGATCAAGAAGTAAATCTTCTCTTCTAGTAGAGGATGAGACAAGATCAACAGCTGGATAAATTCTTCTATTTGAAATTTTCCTGTCCAGTTGTAATTCCATGTTTCCTGTTCCTTTAAACTCTTCAAAGATAACTTCGTCCATCTTACTTCCGGTTTCAGTTAATGCCGTTGCTAGAATTGTTAAAGAACCTCCTTTTTCTATTTTTCTAGCTGCACCAAAGAATCTCTTAGGTTTATGTAATGCATTTGCATCAACACCACCACTTAAAATCTTTCCTGATGCAGGTTGAACAGTATTATAAGCTCTTGCCAGTCTTGTGATTGAGTCAAGTAATATAACAACATCATGTCCACATTCAACCATTCTCTTGGCCTTTTCAAGAACTATGTCAGCAACTTTAACGTGTCTACTTGCTGGCTCATCAAAAGTAGATGCAATAACTTCTGCATTTACACTTCTTTCCATGTCAGTAACCTCTTCAGGTCTTTCATCAATAAGCAAAATAATCATGTAAACTTCAGGGTGATTATCTGCAATCGCATTTGCTATATCTTTTAGTAGAACAGTTTTACCTGTTTTAGGTTGTGCTACAATAAGTCCCCTTTGACCTTTACCTAAAGGAGTAAAAATATCAAGCATTCTTGTTGAAATATTATTGTGACCATTTCCTAAAATGTTGAATTTTTCAAAAGGGAAAAGTGGTGTTAAGTGCTCAAATGGTATTCTGTCTCTTATAATTGAAGGATCTTTTCCATTTATATCCTCAACATCGATTAGTGGAAAGTATTTTTCTCCAGACTTAGGAGGTCTTACTGTTCCTTTGATTGAATCTCCTGTTTTGAGATTGTAAAATTTAATTTGTGAATGTGATACGTATACATCATCAGGAGATGATAGGTAATGATAATCACTGGACCTCATAAAGCCGTATCCATCAGGCATGATTTCAATTACACCTTCAACATTAATTATTCCATCAAAATCAAAATCATAGTGATGTCTTTTTTGTTCACTCTCTTTATTAGAAAAATCTTTTTTATCATTCGGTCTATGTGTCTCTAAGTTTCTTTCTTTTTTGAAGTTCTTATCAGATCTTAACTTATTTGAGGAAGATTCTTTTCTTGGTCTTTTTTTAAAATCTTTTGTTTGTGATTTTTCTTGTTTTTTTAAATTACTATTTTGGGTCTCTTGAGTTTCTGCTTGAGCATCTAGAATAGCATATATAAGATCTTGCTTTCTTAACTTTTCAAATTTTGGAACATTAGATTCTGATGCAATTTCTCTTAATTCGGAAACTTTCTTTGAATTTAATTCTTGGATTGTGTACATTATGTGTTTTTTGGGATTATAATTTGTAATTGACTGATTGTCAATTTGGATATGTAAATGTACAAATAAATGTTATTTGAGAGCTTTTTATATTAAAAAATTTAATTTTGTTAAATGTTACAAAGAATTCAAAGCGTTTTTCTTTTCATCAGCTCCGTTATAACACCAATAATGATTTTTTTTGTTCCTATTTTTGAGTCAGAATCGAAAGAAATGTTTGCTAGTGACTTTTTATGGGCTAAAGTTTTTTTATTTATATCAACTCTTTTAAGTCTAATTTCAATTACGTTATACAAAAACAGAAAAAAACAGATTTTGCTTTGTTCCTTTTCAAGAACTCAAATTACAATTGCACTGATTTTATTACTTTTTATGTATAAAAAACAAATGAACGTAAAAATAGAACTATTACTATTTGCAATTCCTTACCTTTTATTGATTTTATCCAGCTACTTCATAAAAAGGGACGATAAACTTGTAAAATCATCAGATAGAATTCGCTAATTACCTTTCTTTCTCTATTACTTTTAAATCTTTAAAATCACTACCCTCAATTTTAAACTTCAAAAGAGTTTTTATTTTATGTATACCAACACTCCCACAAGAGCCAGGGTTCATGTAGAGCATTTTAAAATTTTTATCATAAATAACTTTTAGTATATGTGAGTGACCACATACTAATAGTTGTGGTTTTTCATTTGAAATTATTTTCAATGTTTCAGCGTTATACCTTTTTACAGGTCCTGCAATATGAGTCATTAAAACTTTGATATCCTCAACTTTGAAGACTAAATCTTTTTTGAAAGATCTCCTTATTTGAGCATTATCAATATTACCATAAACTGCTCTAAATTTAAAATTTTTGTTAATCGAATCAATTATACTCCTAGATCCTAAATCTCCACAATGCCAAATCTCGTCAGAGTCTTCAAAATGTTTAAATACCCAACTCTCAATTTTACCATGAGTATCTGAAATTAAACAGATATTTTTCAAAAGAACTATCTAATTAGAGTTAATGTACCTTCGTAAGTATATTTTTTACCATTTATGTCCTTAGCTATAATTGAGTACGCATAATGACCAGCTGGTGCGTATTCGTCACTATTTTCAAATTTACCATTCCATGCTGACTCGCAACCAGAGTAGCAATAATTATTGGACGGTATATCAGAACTAAAGACTTTCTGACCAAATCTATTATATATGCTAAATTCAAAAGATTTTGTACCATCAACAATTGGCATATAATGGTCATTTTTCAAATCATTATTTGGACTAAATGCATCAGGGATATAAATTGAAAATGATTTATTCACTATAATTTGTTTTGTAATTGAATTAGTACAACCACTGTCAGATGATATTGTGAGTGTAACATTGTATGTACCTGAATCTTGTGAAGAATAAAGGTGAGAGATTTCACCAAAGTTAGTATTTACATATGGTGAGTTGTCACCAAAGTCCCAGTAACCACTAGAGTGACTAGTTGATTGATCAACAAAGAAAACAAGTGGATTATTTAAATCTACTGGTTGAGGAAAGAAGGTAAAGTCTGCTTGAGGAATTGGATTTATATAAACATTAGCAAAGCCATTTGTGTTCGCCTTACATCCTTTACTATCAAATATTTCAATTAAAGAATAAAGTCCAGCATCATTTGTGGAGATTGTATGGTTATATCCAATATTAGAAAGATATTTTGTTTCAATTCCAACAGAGTATTGAGCGTTGAAAGGAGGTGTTCCAGATGATGTGTTAATTAAAACATCAACTTGACTTCCATCATCACAAACTGATCCACCACCTGAAATAACAGAAGTAGGAACAGGGTTAATGTTGATGCTTACTTGGTCGTTGATATTGTTTGAACAACTAAGATCTGCTACTGATGTAAAATCATATATCGATGAGCTGTTAGGACTAACTGAAATTGAATCATTAATGTTTGATAGAGTAACTGATGTTGGTACACCATTAACGGAGTAATTGACTGTCCATGGCGCAGAACCAGATGTGAAGTTAAAGTATAATTGAGTCAATTCTCCTTGACATAATTCGTTGTTTCCTGATATGCTTACAAATGGTATTTCATTAACTATAATAGATGTGTTATTTGAGGAACTAGAACTACATCCCTTATCATCAACAACAGAAACTATTGAATATGTTGTATTTGTAGAAGGGTTAATTGACAAAGGCGATCCATTAACTAGTCCGTTATTGTCTACAGTAACAGTATTTGAGTTAATTCCGTCACTGAAAATCACACTAAATGGAGCTGTTCCAGAGAAAACTGGAAATGAGATTTCTGAACTTTCACCAAAGCATAAAGGGTTATTGCCAGTTACTGCAATATCAATATTAGGAATTTCATTTACGACTACATCAACAATTTGTGTGGGGATTGTGTTAGTACATCCATTAATATCAGTTACAGAAATCACTTGATATGAGTTTGTTCCTATTAAGGGATAAGGGTTGTTTAGGTTGTAGTTTTGGTTACCAGAACTTGCAAATGAAATCGGAGTTTGTGGAGTTGAATTTACCGTATAATCAACACTGTATGGAGCATTCCCACTAGTAAAGTTGAATATTAAATTAACAGGGTCACCATCACAAATTTCAGAACTTGAAATGGATAAATTAACTGAAGGATTTTCATTAACTGCAATGTTAATATTTGAAGGAATTTCGTTTGCAGGAGAGTTTTGACCACTGGCATCAACAACGGATGTTATAGAAACAGAATTATTACCGACTTGAAGTAAGGAACTTACAATTGGAATGTTAACACTTATGGGAGTTGCCTGACCCGAAGTTCCAATAATTTCTGAAAAATTATTTCCATTAATTGAATAATTAACAGTAACAGGCGCTTCTCCTTGGCTAAGATTCATAGTTATACTCGCGTTGTTACCCTCACAAATATTAGGAGTCATTGTCGTGAATGGATTTATTACCGGATATGGCTCAACATCAATATTTACAAATAGAGGAGAGGTAGTGGAGCATCCATTTGCATCAGAAATATTTGATAAAGAGTAGGTTGTGTATGGTACAATTACTGTAGGAGTAACAACAGTTGTACCTTGCATACTAGCGTTAGTATTAATTTGAAATAAGTTTGAGGGAGTTGCATTATCTGAACCGTTGATAATAAAAGGAGGTGAGCCAGTTAGCATATCGATAGATAGTGTTGTTGTATTTCCCTGAGAAACAATCAGTGGATTAGCTGTAAAAGTATTCACAACAGGTTCCGGGTTAATGGTTAAAGTCACTGTCGTTGATGAATTAGCACATGGTGGTATTCCATTAACTTCATAGGTAAAGTCGTAATTTCCAACACCATATGAATTTGGATCGATATTAGGTGAGATTGGTGAACCCGATGCACTATTTCCTACATACCAGAAACCACCTGGGTCACCATTATTAATTAAGTTAAATAAGTCATATGTGTTGGAAGAGCTATAGTCGTTAATGCAAATACTTGTATTATTCGACGAACCTGAGCTAGGAACTGGTACTAAGTTGACTGTTACAGTGGCAACCGAAGGGTTACATGGTGCAGACGTTACTGTATATGTATAGTTACCAGCTTGCATAGTTTGAGGGTCAAAATTGAAATTTGGATTATTCGGTAATTGGGTAGAGCTAGGAAGAGTCCAATATCCAGATAAGTTTTGAGAGCCACCCAGCAGATTTTGTAATTGATAAATATTAACATCATCAGCACAGATATCTATACTATTGCTATTTCCTGCAAATGGACCTGGGTTGACTGTAATTCCTATAGTTGATGATGATGTGTTAGAACATCCGTTTGCATCAGTAACTGAAACAATGCTCAAGTTTGTTGAGTTAGGAGGGCATACATTAACGGGAAGATTAGTTGTATTGTCATTTCCCGCAGCATTAAGTACAACATTTACAGGATTAGGATCAGTGTATGTAAGATTAAACGGCGCTGATCCAGTTAAATTAAATATTAAGTCTATACATTCTCCAGCACAAATTACTGTTGAGCTAGAATTTATATTTGAAGTAGGAATTGAGTTTACATTAACAGTTATTGTTGATGTAACTGGAGAGCAAGCACCAGTTGGATCAGTTACGGTATAATCATAATTTCCCGGTGATGATGATGATGGATCAAAATTTAAGCTAGGGCCAGTTCCGGTTTGAGACCATATACCTGTTGGGCTGGCAGGGCCTAACAAAGTGAATAAATCAACAATACCATCATTACTACAGTAAGTTGTTGTAGTTGAATTTCCAGCGCTTGGGGCAGTGTTTAGGTTTACAAGAACTGTAGAGAAACTAGAGGGACACGGAGCATTGGACAGAGAATATGTATAAATTCCAGCGGGGTCGCTAGTTGGATTAAAATTAAAGGTTGATGTTCCAGCAGATGGTGGAGGTAAAGCTCCTGTTGGTCCTGTCCAACTTCCGTTGGGGTCAGTTGCTCCTAAATATGTTGATAAGTCATATAAATTTGGATCATTATCACAAAGCGTTATGCTTGTTGATGTTCCTGTGTTAGGAACAGAAGCAACATTTACACTTAAAGTTGGATTAGTTACTGAGGCAGGACAACCAGTTGCATCAAATAAACTTACTACTGAATATGTTGTATTGGTACCAGGCGTAAAAGTGATTGGACCAGAACCATTTGTTTGAAATCCAAAGGCATCTAATTGGTATGAAACACTCGATGTTCCATCATTTAAAATTAAATCAAAAGGAGCAACACCTACTAGATTCCATGATAAGGTTACTAAATCTCCTTGGCAAATCGATGTTGGACCACTAAGTGTGGCTGATATATTATTAATATTTGGAAATACTGTGACAGTATCAATAGCAGTACATCCAGGGTTAAGTGAATCTGTTGCAATAACTTGAAAATCGGTTTGAACTGCAACTGTTGCAACTGGATTTTGAATATTTGCAGATGGATTAAGACCTACAACGCCTCCGCTTGTAAGATTTGTCCAACTGTATGTGTAATTGGCAGTAGCAGGACAAGAAACGTAAACAGCATTATTTTGACCCACTGTAATGTCACCAGGAATACTACCAGGAAATCCTTGAGTAGTCTGACCAATTGCCGGCACTGGCGGAGCAAGTGGATTAATAACTTGATAAACCCCCTGACTGTTTTTTATTCTATACATAGCTTCATTTGCAGAGCTTCCTAGTGAAGTGAAAAATGCTTCAATAACATCTCCGTCCGTTACATAAAGTGGATATGATACAGTAGCAGCATTGTTTCCTGTTATCATTGTAAAGTTACTGTAAAGAGAACCATTTACATTAACATCCAAGTTATGAAATATTGGAACACCACCTTGATTACCAGCACTCCATCCAGCCTGAGTTGCACCGGTTCCTGGTAAGTAATTCCATAACTCAAGTTCATAGTAACAATTCGCAGTAACGGTAGCTTGAGCATCCAGAGTATCAGAGCCAGCACATGCGGATGAGATTACAGAGGCAGATATAGTAGGCTGATCGACATAAACATTAATTGAGGCGTAACAAGTATCATCAACAAAGTTTGAGTACATAAGATTATAAGTTGTTGACTGTGTTGGATTTACAGTTACTGTATCTAGGGTATAGCCTGTTATCGAACCGCCAGACCAGAGACTAGAGTAACCAGTGCATGTTGCTATATTAACATTATCTATTCCCCAAAAATCCCATGTTGGGCCTGATGTTGCAGTTTGAGACCATCTGAACTGAGTAGTGGTGGTTTGAGCAGCAGGAGGAATTGCGAAACAATGGTTTTGCCATCCAGTGAAGCCGAAACCAATAGGAGTAAAGTAGTGAATTTGTGTCCATGCACCACCAGCTATTTTATATTCAAGATAAACACCTTCGTTAGCTAAATCAGGACCATCACAACCTGGGGTTCCACCCTGAGTTTCCATTCTAAAATCAAAACAAATATTACCTCCACAAGATGCATCTACTGGTACGGTAGTTGCTCTTCTAGGGACAGGTGAGCCGGATGCAAACCATAGAACCGGACCTCCCAATGGGTTGGTGCCGCAAGGACCACCAAGAACGTAGCCTGAAGTAACGCTTTGCCATAAACCACTTAAAGTAGAGCCAGAGAAGTCATCAGATGATGCTCCACCGACACCAACTTGTTGCAGAAATAGAGATTCACCACATGCTACACTGTCAGTCAATGCAGCTATGTTAGTTACACAACCACTTGATTGAGATAAAGCAGAGTTTGTTATAAAAAGAAGTGCAATTAAGTGTATAAGTTTATTCATATTCAACTCTGATATTATTGATTTCAAAATTTGTTAGTTTAACAATCTTATTCACACCGGGCATTTTTTCCAAGGGCATTGAAAATTTTACAAAAATTTTTGATTGATTTAGTCTTTCATAGCAATTTGAGGTAATTGTTTCCTTTGGATTTAACTTAAATAATTTTTCATACTCAGGCTTGTTACTGTCACAATTAATGCAATCATTGTCATACCACAATTTTAGAGAATATTTTAGTGTTAAACTAGATTCTGTAAGGTTGGTTATCTTCAAAAAAATAAACTCTTGGTCATAAGCATCAGAGAAATCACAATTGTAATTTTTAGTTTCGATAATAACTTCATCATTTTGATGTAAAATTTGCCATTTAGATTCAATACCTGTAGCATTAAAACTCATGAACGTAAAGAATAGAATTACCAAAAGATTGTAGAAATTAGGCCCCTTCATAAGTACTTGTTTACATCAAAGTTACAAAAAATTAACTATCGTTACAATAAATAATATTGTTGTGATATTTAAGTAACTATCGAACTTAAATTTCTATCAAACTTTTTTGCTTAGCCCATCCTTTTCTTCCATCACTAATTGATATATTAAGCCAGTTTTCAACGGAATCAATAATTATTACTTTTGTTCCTGAGTGTATCGTAAATTGAACTGAACTTTCATCAGTTGGTGCGCTTCTGATATTTAAAACATTTTTCTTTACAATCGCTTGCATATTTTTTTTCTCAGCGACGTTTCCAACAAAATAAATAGTTACAGAAAATGAAATTATTAGAAATAAAAAAGTAGTAAAAATTTTAAGTTTATTATTTCTTTTAATTTTATTTACAATCAGACTTACTATTAATAGTATTAGAGAAATAACAATTAATACTTGCCAATTGTAAATAGAAATAATATTAAATAAATTAGAAAACCATTGCTTGTAAAATAGGTCAGGAAGTTGATTAATATCATCTATAATTAAATCATTACAAATTTTTAAATTATAAACAATATCTAAGTCTTTGGGGTTAATATTTAAACCTCTTTCATACTCAACTATGGCTAAAGCTAAACTATCTAGCTTAAAATAACAATTACCTTTGTTGTAATGAATTTCACTGCTGACTGTTCCTGCATGAATTAATGAGTCAAAGTAAGTAATTGCTATTTGATAGTTTCCACTATCATAAAATTCAGTTCCTTTTTTGAATAAATTGTCTTCGGCTTTCATAAAAAAGCTAAAAAATATAGCTAGAAACAATAAAAATTCTTTTTTCATTTTCTATTTGATTCAATTTTTCTTATAACTAAAACACACTCATTTAGAAGCTCATTAGATTTTTCATAATCACTCATTGGGGAATATCTAGCAATTTCAATGTCGTTAAAAATTTTTAGAATTTGATTTTGAAGTTCAGCTTCATACTTTTTTTTCTTCATTAAGTCTTCAAGTTTTTCTTTTGAAAAATCTCCAATTTCAATATTCAATTTTTCGCTAAAAAATAATAGCATGGATTTTTCAATTTCCTCATAAAATTTTATTAAATCATTTTTTTTCAAATACTTTTCAGCTTTTTTAATTCTAATTTTTGAGAGTTTACTATCTCTCGTATCTTTTTGAAAAATATTTTTTATATGATCGAAAAAGTACTTTGATGCTATTGATAATAATACAAGAATAAAGATTATAACATTAAATGAATTATTGGATATCTTTTTATTGTGATTAAAATCATATTTAATGTGTCTAATATCTTTCCTGTTGTCAGAAACTAATTGCTTCGAAATTGAGTTTGTTTGTGAGCTTTGAAGAAATTTTTCAGATTTTTCTGCGTTAATTTTATGCACTGTCGAACTAATTTCCTTAAATTTTCCAGTTTTGCTATCAAAGTATGAAAAAACAGATTTTGGAATTTCATATTGTCCTTCGTATCTTGGAATCAGTAGATACTCATATGTTTTTACACTTCTTTTGAGCCCTCCTTGAAATATCCTTTCATCAATTTTAGCATCATAAACCTCAAAGTCTGTGGGGAAATCAATTTTTTGTTCAGCTAGAAGCTCTAGATTACCTGTTCCAATAAAACTAATTTTATAGTTAATGGCATCGTTTGCTTTTACAGTATTTTTATCTACACTAGATTCAACTTTTAAACTGCCAACGATTCCTATATAGTTCTTAGGAACAGGCCTAGGTAAATTCTTGACCTTGATCTCTAAAGGCTTGGAGCTGATAAATTCTTCTTGAACACTGTATGAGTTAAAAAAGCTAGCAAATGGGTCATTACTTCTATTGTTTGTCCTTATACTACACTTTATTTCAATAGGATCGATTAATAGAGTTCCATCCTTTTGAGGCGTCAACACTGTCTTTTTTATAGTTGCAACATTGTAAGCTAAACCATCTATAACTTCCCTTTTAAATCTACTACTTGTTTCAAGATCTTTTTTCCAAAAAGAATCCAAATTAGGAAGTTTTGTCATCTCTGTATTTGCTAAGTCATATCTGTTGTAAAGTTTATATGTGACCAATAATTGTTCACCTACAAAAACATTTTTTTTGCTAATTTCTGCTTTGATAAAAAGATTATTGGAAAATGAATTATTTGCTTGTTTATTGCTTGTATCAAGAATTTGAATTCTGAGTTCATTGCTACTAATTATATCTTTTTTATGATTTATGGAGGCTGAAGGAATAATAAATTCACCTTTTTTTATTGCTTTGAAATAGTAAGTGAATGTTGTATTTAAAATTGATTCTCTTTTTCCATTAACAATGGTTATTGAGCTTGATGATGACTTGTTAGGTCCACTTAAGAATTTAACGTACTCATTATTGGATAAATTAAAATCTATATTATTGGCTTTTTCATCAAAAGAAAAGCTTACTGCAAAACTTTCTCCAACCAGCACAGGATTCTTGTTTACAGAAACCTCAATTTTCTGAGAAAAAGATATATTGAAGCTAATCAGAACAAGAAATAAAACTTTCTTCATCACCAGTCTTTTGTTATTTTTCTTGTTATCTTTTGTTTTTTATTTTTCTGCATTTTCTCCTTGGTTTCCTTTTCTTGATTTTGAATTGCATTCAAAAGCTTTTCAATATCTTCCTTTGACATTTGTTCTTTTTCTTGTTGTTCCTCTTTATCTTGCTGTTGCTCTTGTTGTTGCTCTTGTTTGTCTTGTTGTTGATCTTGTTGTTGCTCTTGTTGCTCTTGTTGCTCTTGTTGTTGATCTTGTTTGTCTTGTTGTTGCTCTAACATCTTTTTAGCATAACAATAGTTGTAAATTGCGTCATTATCTTGTGGATTCTTCTTTATGTATTTTTTGTAATTTTCTATTGCCTCATTAAATTTATTTTGTTTGAGTTGACTGGTTGCTAGATTATACTGGACTTTATTGTTTTCTTCTTTTACTTCACTTTGATTTAGTATTGCACTGTACAGAGATTCAGATTCATCATACCTTTCTTGCTTAAATACTGAATTTGCTAGATTATATTTTGCTTTAAAAAAATCTTGGTCCTGTTCCAAAGATTTTCTGAAATTAATTTCAGATTCTTCATATATGCTGTCGGAAAAAAGTTTATTCCCTTTTTTAAAAAGAGTTCTCTTTTTAGTTTGAGCATCACAAAAACTGGTCAAGAACAGACAGAATATTAAGATTGAAATTTTAAAAATTAAATTTTTCATTTTTACGTTCTAAAATCACTAAGTCCAAAAAAAGTAATATTAATGCAATAATTAAAAAAAACTGAAATCTATCTTTAAAATTAGTAAATTCCATAGTTCCTATCTCTTTTTTTTCTAATCTATTTATTTCATTAATCAGTTCTTTTAGTCCAGCTCTTGAGTTATTAGCTCTAATATATTTTCCACCTCCGCTTTGTGCAATTTCCATTAACATCAATTCATTCAGCTTACTAATAATAGTGTTGCCAGATTTGTCTTTTCTGTAGCTTATATTATTTCCTCTTTTATCCCTTACAGGTATTGGACCACCTTGTTCAAGTCCCATTCCCAAAGTATGAATTAAAACACCTTTTTCTTTTGCTTTTTTCGCTGATTCAATTGCAATATCATCATGGTTCTCTCCATCGGTGATAATAATGATTGATTTATTTTGTGAATTTTCAAAATCAAAAGAAGAAAGACATTTATCAATCGCTTTTCCAATTTCAGTACCTTGACTTGAAATAGTTTTAGTGTTTACAGATGATAAAAAGAGTTTTGCAGCTGAATAATCAGTTGTAATAGGAAGTTGGACATATGCCTCTGAACCAAATACTACTAATCCAATTCGATCTCCACCCAATTGATCTAAAAGTTCTGATATTGCACGTTTTGATTTTTCAAGCCTATTAGGCTTGATATCTTCAACGAGCATTGAGTTAGAAAGGTCAATTGCTATCATTAAATCTACACCCTTTCTCTTAACTTCCTCTATTTCGGAACCAATCTGAGGATTTGCAAAAGCAATGATTATGAAAATAATACAAAAAACTCTAAATAAGTTTTTTATTTTTTTTCTTATTGAAGATTGTCCAATTTGTAATCTTTGAATTAATTTTTTATCGCCAAACTTCTTTAGAGATTTACTTTTCCAATAAAAGAAATATATATTCGATCCAACTATTAACAGTATTGATAACAACAAATACAAATAATTTATTTCCTCAAATCTTAGCATCAGAGTAATCTTTTTAAAATTGTATTTTCTAATATATATGAGACAATTAACAGTAGAAACGGTACATATAAAAATAATCTAAACTCTTCCTTTTTCTTACTAAATTCGGTTACTTTAATTTTCGATTTTTCTAGTAGATCAATTTCATCATAAATCTTTTTTAAAGATGAGTTGGTTGTTGCCCTAAAAAATTTTCCTTTGGTAATCATTGCTATATCTTGCAATGTTTTTTCATCAATTTTTACTTCAACGTCCTGATATTGTATTCCAAAAGGTGTTTGGAACGGATATGGTGCTAGTCCCAAAGTACCTATGCCAATTGTGTAGATGCGGATTCCAAAACTTTTGCATAGTTCTGCTGCTGTTAAAGGTGCTATTTCTCCAGAGTTGTTAACTCCATCAGTAACTAGTACAATTACTTTTGACTTAGCATCTGATTCTTTTAATCTATTAACACTTGTAGCAATACCCATCCCTAATGCTGTTCCATCATCAACCATGCCAGATTTTACATCTTTAAAAAGATTAACAAGAACAGTGTGATCAGTGGTAAGTGGACATTGAGTAAAACTCTCTCCACTAAAAACAACTAAACCTATTCTGTCATTACTTCTATTTGAAATAAAATCTATAGCAACATTTTTTGCAGCTTCCAGTCTATTTGGTTTTAAATCCTCCGCAAGCATACTACCCGAAATATCAATAGCCATAATAACATCAATACCTTCAGTGGTATTTTCTTGCCAGTTATTTGTTGATTGTGGCCTTGAAAGTGCAAAAATTATGAATATTGAGGCAATAATTCTCAGAAAAAGCGGTAGTCTAATTATTCTTTTTTTATAGTTACTTTTCTGTGATAAAATTTTTGTCGAAGAAAATGATATGGCAGTAAATTGTTTTCTCTTCTTGAACAAAAAATAAATTATAAAGGCAATCGATACTATTGTTAGCAAAAAATAGTGAGAATCGCGAAAAATAATTTCTGAATATTCAGTCATAGTTTATTTGAATTAATGACAAAATCTTTACAGTTTTCTAGGTGAGCTAAGATTTCACTTTTATCGGGCTGGTTTTTAGCAAATTTCGCTAACTCACAAGATGATAATATCCTGTTAAGCATTTTAATAGAAAAATCATCTTGACTAAACTCTTTATATTTTAATAAAATATCGGCAGTTGGAATTTCTAAAGCACTAAAATTAAATTTTAACTCTAAATATTTTCTAATGATGTTTGATGCTTTTGTGAAGTGTAGATTGATTTCATCTTTTTCCCATAGTTTCTCATTTTTTAAAATTTCCAACTTATTTATCGTTAATTCAATTGGCTCCAATTTCACTTCTTTCTCAACAATTTCTAATACTCTTTCTGTTTTTTTGAGATATTTCTTAGAAATAATATAAATTATGGCTAATATTAGAACTATTGATACATAAATCCAATAGTCAATCAGACTAAAAGATATTTTAAGATTTTCTTTTATCTGTTTAATTTCATTTTCATTGGTTTCAATTTCTGAAACAATAATTTTTTTTGATGAACCAAGATTTTCGAATTTATATGTCCCACTTTCCCATGATGTGATATTGAGTTTATATTTTAAATACTTAGAACTGTCAACAATAATTGTGTCCATGACTGAAAAATCAATAATTTCAAAAGAATTAAATTGGTCTAACAATTCATTGCTGTCTGGAAAAGTATTTATTGAACTAAGAATCTCAATTTGAACTTGTTGTCCAACCAAAATAGAATCTTTTGAAATTATTGATTCATTTGAATAACTTTTACCAACTAACACAAACAAGAGTAATAATCTAAGAATCACTTCTTTCTATTTTTAAAAAAATTTATCAATGGGCTAATTATATCTTCCTGAGTTAATAATTGAATGTAGTCAGCACCACAGAGACTAAGTTCTTTTTTGAGAGTTTCAAGTCTTGATAATTGTTTGTTTTTAAAATTCCGTCTAAATTTTCTATCGGAGGAATCAACCAGGATTTCATTATCTTCTTCCGAATCTTGAAGACTTAATAAACCAACATTTGGAATTTCTAACTCACGGGAATCTAACGTGTTCACAGCTACAAGATCGTGTCTTTTAGCTGATAGTTTTACAGGCTCAAAAAAATCAGAATCAAAAAAATCAGATAGTAAAAAGCAAATACTTCT
>CACJWV010000008.1 GCA_902597195.1 uncultured Bacteroidota bacterium
AATAATAAAGAAGATAAAATCCATTTTAAAAGGAAATTTAAAAATTCTAATAAATCAATTAACCATAAAAATGGAAAAAGAATCAGAACTTTTAAATTTTGAAGAGGCAAAAAAAATTAAATCTAAGATTGATTTATTAAAAGACTATAGATCAAAATCAATAATAGTTAGCTCGAAGATTAGCAATGTGGATGTTTTTTCCCTTGTTTCTAACAGTCTTAACGCAGTAGTAAATTATCTCTCTATCATAAATGGTTCAATCGTTTTATCTCATATTATGGAGTTTAAAAAAAGACTCTCTGAAAAAGATGAAGAAATTATGAGGCTTGCTATAATTCGTTCAAGAGAAGTTTTTAATAGTAAGTCAAAAACCATATATAGTAACATTAAAATTAGTGAGATATATGAAAATGTCAATATTTTTTATCCAAAAATTGGCGATAAAAAAAAGTTGCTGATACTCTCTGAAAGAAATGCAAAATATAATCTACTTGAAATTGAAAGAAAAAAACTTAAAGAGAATGAAAGGTCAAAAACAAAACCCTCATTAATTTTTTTGAAGAAAGACCTAAAGTTAAAAACCATTCCTATTCACATAGAGTGTTTTGACAATTCTAATATTCAAGGCTCCTTACCTACTTCTTCATGTGTTGTTTTTAAAAACGGTCTTCCGTCTAAGAAAGACTATAGAATTTTTAAAATTAAAACTATAACAAAAGCTGATGACTTTGCTAGTATGAGAGAGGTTGTTTTTCGAAGATATAAAAGGGTTTTGGATGAAAAGGGAGACCTTCCTGATTTAATTGTTATTGACGGCGGGAAAGGTCAACTAAGCTCTGCTAAAGAAAGCTTGAAAAGATTGGGGCTTTCTGGAAAAATTGCTATCATAGGTATTGCTAAAAAGCTAGAAAGCATTTATTTTCCCAATGATAAGATTCCGCTATTCATAGATAAAAAATCGCCAAGCTTAAAATTAATTCAAACAATTAGAAATGAAGCACACAGGTTTGCTATAAATTATCATAAAAAAAGGAGGCTGAAAAGTACTCTTTCAAGCGCTCTAACTGATATTGATGGTATAGGGGAAAAAACTGCTGAACTATTAATTAAGAAGATTGGATCTGTGAGAAGAATACATGAAACAGATTTAGATATTTTATCATCAATTATTGGTGAGAAGAAAGCTAGTTTGATTTTAACTGGTCTGGCCTCTGTATTTAAGAATACCTCCGGAGAGATTTAGAACCTTTTCAAAACCCAACCTTCTTAAAAACATTTGAGCTTGAGCAGATCTTCCTCCAGATTTGCATTGAGCAATAATTAGCTTCTGCTTGAAATTTTCTAATTCATCAACTTTATTAGACAGTTCTGACATTGGCACTAATTTATCAACGCCAATAATATGTTGATTATTAAACTCATATTCTTCTCTTACATCAATCAAGACAAAATCTAGCCGGTTATTTTTTCTTAATTCAATCATTTGCTCTAACTCAGAGCCGTCAATTTCATCTTTTTTTAATAGACTTTCAATTTTCATTATTTTGTTTTTTCATTTGCGGGAAAAATAAAACATCTTGTATTGATTTGCTACCAGTCATCAACATAGCTAGCCGATCTATTCCTATTCCTAAGCCAGCTGTAGGAGGCATTCCGTGCTCTAAAGCTCTAATATAATCCATATCTAACATCATCGACTCCTCATCGCCCTTTTTTCCTAATTCGACTTGTTTTTCAAATCTTAGTTTTTGGTCAATTGGATCATTAAGCTCTGAAAAGGCATTACACAATTCTTTTCCATTAACTATTGCTTCAAAACGCTCTACTAAACCCTTTTTTGATCTATGCTTTTTTGCTAATGGAGACATTTCAATTGGGTAGTCAGTAACAAATGTAGGTTGAATAATATTCTTTTCACATTTTTCACCAAAAATAGCATCAATTAACTTGCCCTTACCCATGCTTGAATCTATCTTTATTTTTAGTTCACTACATAAGTTTTTTAAATCCTCCTCTTCCATATTTGATATGTCAACTCCTATATTTTCTTTTATGATTTCAAACATAGGTAACCTCTTCCATGGAGATTTGAAATCAATTTCTTTGTTGTCATAAGTAACTTTGGTTGTTCCGTGTAAATCTATTGCTATATTCTCTACCATTTTTTCAACCAAACACATCATCCAATCATAGTCCTTATAAGCAACATATAACTCCATCTGTGTAAACTCTGGGTTATGAAAACGACTCATGCCTTCATTTCTAAAGTCTTTTGAAAACTCATAAACCCCATCGAAGCCTCCAACAATTAATCTTTTCAAGTACAGTTCATTCGCTATTCTCAAATATAGCTTCATATCTAGCTTATTGTGATGAGTAACAAAAGGCTTAGCACTTGCTCCACCGTAAATAGGTTGTAAGATAGGTGTTTCAACCTCCAAATACCCCTTTTTGTTTAAAAACGAGCGCATTGAGTTTGTTAGCTTAGTTCGCAAAATAAATGTTTCCTTGACTTCTGGGTTAACAATTAAATCAACATATCTTTGCCTGTACCTAGATTCTGGATCAGAAAAAGAATCATGTTCCTTTCCTTCACTATCGACTTTAGGAAGCGGTAGAGGTCTTAGAGATTTTGAGAGAATTCTTAACTCTCTAACATTTAATGAAACCTCACCTAGCTTTGTCTTAAACACATTTCCTTTAACAAAAATTATATCACCAATGTCAATTAGCTTTTTAAAGACCTCGTTATATAACGATTTGTCTTCACCCTTACAAATCTCATCTCTATTTAAATAAAGCTGTATTCTTCCACAATCATCTTGTATTTCAGCAAAAGAGGCTTTACCCATAATTCTACGCCTAATCAATCTTCCAGCTATTTTTACTATTCTTTCTTCACTGCTTTCGTCATAATTATCCTTAATATCTGAGCTATTTGAATCTATATCAACTAGCTCCGAAGGATAAGGGTTAATACCCATTTCTAAAAGTCTTTTTAAAGATTTTTTTCGTTGGTCAACTTGACTTAGGTTTTGATTTTGCATTACTAAACAAAGATATGAATTCTTGTATTAAGAATTGTTACTTTTACAATATGAAAGATTACATAACAAAATTTACAAATCAGATTGAAGAGGCTATTAAAATTGGTAACAATTTTGATTTTAATGATAAGTTTGAATACAAAAATGTTGTAATATGTGGTTTAGGTGGTTCTGGAATTGGAGGAAGCATTTTAAAAGACATTGTAAAAGATGAGCTTAAAATACCTATTGAACTAGTTAAGGACTACAACATCCCAAATTATATTAGCATGAACACTCTGGTGATTTGCTCATCGTACTCGGGAAACACTGAGGAGACAATTTCTGCAATGAAAAAATGCTATGAAAGAGAGGCAAAAATTTTTACAATATCCTCTGAAGGTTTTGTCGAAAAGTTTTCTGCTGAAAATAGTATTCCTCATATAAAAATCCCATCAGGCTCGCCCCCTAGAGCCATGTTTGCTTATTCATTTGTTCAACTGTTTTTTATACTTTATAAAAATCACCTAATATCAAATGAGTTTTTGAAAAACTTAGACCAAACAATTGCAACCCTTAAAAAAAATAGTGAGAATATAATTTCTGCTGCTAGTTCAGCTGCTCATAAAATACACAAAACAACAGCTATTATTTATTGTTGTGATGGATATGAGGGTTTAGCTATTAGATTTAGACAGCAACTTAATGAAAATTCTAAGATGTTATGCTGGCATGCTGTTATTCCTGAGATGAATCATAATGAAATTTTAGGGTGGCGAACAAACACTGATGATTTATCCGTAATATTTCTTCAAAATGATGATGATTTTTACAGGAACAAACTTAGGGTCAGTATAAATAAAAAGATCATACAAAAATATAATCCTAAAATAATTGAAATCAATAGTTTTGGCAACTCGAAACTCGAAAAAACCCTTTATCTTGTTCACCTCACAGATTGGATTTCTTGGTTTTTATCTGAACTAAACAATGTTGATTCTATTGAGATTGATGTAATTAATTACTTAAAAAGTGAACTCTCAAAAATTAATTAACAAATTCGTTTCTCTTCATGATGTTTCGACGATTGAATATGTTAAAGGCGTGGAATATCAAAAAAGCCTATTTGATGAAATTATTAGTATAAAATCTAAAAACAGAAAAAACCAAGCCTCTTTACCTACAAAAAATTATTTTATTTTTTGTGAACACAATCATGTATATACTTTGGGTAAAAATGGAAATAATAAAAACTTTCTAGCTGACATTAAAACACAAAAAAAAATTGGAGCTTCTTTCCATTTAACAAACAGAGGTGGTGATATCACATATCATGGTCCTGAACAAATTGTTGGATATCCCATAATTGATCTTGAAAACTTTTTTACAGACCTTGGAAAATACATGAGAGGAATAGAAGAGGTTATAATAGAAACCTTAAATGAGTTTTCTATTAAAGCAGAAAGATCTGCAGGAGAGACGGGGGTTTGGATTGATACAAAAAATAATCCAAGAAAAATATGCGCAATAGGTGTAAAAACCAGTCGGTGGGTGACTATGCACGGATTTGCACTAAACGTAAATAACGATCTTTCATATTTTGATCATATCGTGCCTTGTGGTATTACTAACAAAAAGGTCACTAGCATGAAAAATGAACTTAATGTTGATATTGACAAAAGTGAAGTAAAAAGAATTATTATTAAAAATTTTACTAAAATATTTGGAATGAAATTTATAGTGACTTAGTTGGTACTATTACTTAAAATTATTTTCTTTGAAAATATATGACAAAAAATAAAGCTTTAATTGAATTTAATGGGCTTGTGACTGAGTTTCATACCGACGGTAATACAGTGCGGGCTGTTGATAATATTAGCTTCACATTAAACAAAGGTGAAACGATCGGTGTTGTAGGAGAGTCAGGCTCTGGAAAATCGGTAACATCATTATCAGCAATGAGGTTAGTCCCTTCGCCTCCAGGAAAAATATCGTCTGGTGAAATCATTTTTCACAAAAATGATTCAACAAGTGTAAACCTACTATCTCTACCTGAAGAGAACATGAGGTCTTATAGAGGTAATGATTTAGCAATGATTTTTCAAGAACCTATGACCTCTCTGAATCCTGTTTTTACCTGCGGAAATCAAGTTGTAGAGGCTATTATGTTGCATCAGAAACTTAATTCAAAAGAAGCTAAAGACTTAGCTATTGATTTATTTAAAAAAGTTGAATTACCTGACCCTGAAAGAATTTTTAACACATATCCTCACCAAATATCTGGCGGTCAAAAGCAAAGGGTTATGATTGCTATGGCAATGAGTTGTAAGCCTTCTGTCTTAATTGCAGATGAACCTACCACAGCTCTTGATGTTACCGTACAAAAAACTATTCTTGAACTAATGCAGGACCTACAAAAGGAATATGAAATGGGTATAATATTTATAACTCATGATTTAGGCGTTATCGCAGAGCTAGCAGATAAAGTTGTAGTTATGTACAAGGGTAAAATTGTAGAGCAAGGAAATGTCTGGGATATTTTCACCAAGCCAAAACACCCATACACAAAAGGCTTGCTCGCATGTAGACCACCTTTAAATAAAAGATATAAGTTTTTACCAACAGTATCTGATTTTATGCAAGTTGATTCATCGGGAAATGTTATTGATAATAAAATTTCTGTTAAAGATTTTACAAAAAAAATTATTGTTTCTGATAAACAAAGAAAAGAGAGGCTTGTGAATTTATATAAACAAGAACCCATACTAAAAGTACAAAACTTAAAAACTTATTTTCCAATTAAAAAAGGGTTTTTTGGAGGCACAAGTGGGTATGTAAAAGCTGTAGATAACATCAGCTTTGATGTGTATCCTAAAGAAACACTTGGCTTAGTTGGTGAGTCCGGCTGTGGAAAAACCACAACAGGAAGAACAATTCTTAGGTTAGAAGAGCCTATGTCTGGAAAGATGATTTATAAAGGCGTAGATATTGCGTCAATGTCGGCGAATGAATTAAGAGACTTTAGAAAGGAAGTGCAAATTATATTCCAAGATCCTTATTCTTCACTAAACCCCAGAATGACTATTGGAAATGCTATAATGGAACCTATGCAGGTTCATGGAATATATGAAAGCGAAAAAGATCGAAAAAATAAAGTACAAGAACTTCTAGAGAAAGTAAGCCTTGATCCAACGCATTTTTATAGATATCCACATGAATTCTCAGGTGGACAAAGACAACGTATTGGTATTGCTAGAGCTTTAGCATTAAATCCGAAGTTTATTATTTGTGATGAATCTGTTTCAGCCCTTGATGTTTCTGTGCAGGCCCAAGTACTAAATCTATTAAATGACCTCAAAAAAGAGTTTGGTTTGACATATATATTTATATCTCACGATTTATCTGTCGTTAAATATATGAGTGACAGAATGGTAGTAATGCAAGGGGGGAAAATAGAAGAAATGGGAGACGCCGATCAAATATATAACTCACCTCAAACAGCCTATACTAAAAAATTAATTGATGCTGTTCCAGAAGGTAAAATAGAGGACATTAAAAAGAAATAAAAAACTTACAAAACCATTGTTTTAAGATTTTTATCTATAGTTAAATCAGCATCTGTTGAGTTAATAATTTCATCTTCTGAAACACCAGGTGCCACTTCTGTTAATTTAAAGCCTTTACTTGTGACCTCAATAACAGCTAGGTCTGTAACTATTTTTTTTACACAAGATACACCGGTTATTGGAAGAGTGCATCTTTTTAAAAGTTTACTTTGACCCTGTCTATTTGTATGTGTCATAGCAACTATGATATTGTTTGATGAGGTAACTAGATCCATAGCCCCACCCATTCCCTTGACCATTTTACCGGGAATTTTCCAGTTTGCTATATCACCGTTTTCAGCTACTTGCATAGCTCCCAAAACACTTAGATGAATGTGGTTTCCTCTAATCATAGAAAATGAAACAGCTGAGTCAAAAAGAACTGCCCCAGGCAAAGATGTAATGGTTTGCTTGCCTGCATTTATTAAATCTGCATCTTCCTTTCCCTCTATAGGAAAAGGCCCCATGCCTAATATTCCATTTTCGGATTGAAATTCAACATTAATATCTGAGGGGACATGGTTAGCAACTAAAGTAGGTATTCCAATTCCTAAATTTACATATGTGTTGTTCACTAATTCTTGAGCTATTCTTTTTGCAATTTCATTTTTTGTTAAGGCCATCTTAAGCTTTTGTTATTGTTCTATTTTCAATTCTTTTTTCGTAAAAACTTCCCTTAAAAATACGTTGTACAAATATACCTGGAGTGTGAATTTGATTTAGATCTAATTCCCCGGCAGGTACTAAGTGTTCAACTTCAGCTACTGTTATCTTGCCGGCCATGGCCATTAAGGGGTTGAAATTTCTTGCTGTACCTTTGTAAATTAGATTACCTAAAGTGTCTCCTTTCCAGGCTTTTACAAAAGCAAAGTCTGCATTTAAAGCGTGTTCCATAATATATTTCTTTTTATTAAACACTCTTACCTCTTTCTTTCCTTGAACCTCCGTGCCATAGCCTGCTGGTGTAAAAAATGCTGGTATACCCGCCCCTCCAGCTCTACATCTTTCGGCCAAAGTTCCTTGTGGTATTAACTCAACCTCTAACTCTCCAGAAAGCATTTGTCTTTCAAACTCATCATTTTCTCCAACATATGAAGAAATCATTTTTTTTATTTGTCTTTTTTTTAAAAGAAGTCCTAGCCCAAAATCATCAACACCAGCGTTATTTGAAATGCAGGTTAGGTTTTTAATGTTTTTTTTTGAAAGAGCATTAATACAGTTCTCAGCTATTCCACTTAAACCAAAACCCCCAAACATTAACACCATATTGCTATCTACACCAGAGATTGCCTCATCTACATTAGCTACTGTTTTATTAATCATATTAAAATTCTTCGTCAAAATTATCCTTAAATTTAATCAAATCCTCATCACAATCAATTGAAATGTCTATTGATTTAGAAATATCAAAATTTTTTCCAATTGGGCCTAAATTCAAGGTGTCATTATAAATTCCTTTCATATATTCTGCAAAGACGGGCAATGCTGTATTTGCTCCTTGTCCATTCTGTATATCTCTAAAATGCACGCTTCTATCCTCACAACCCGTCCACACTCCGGTTACCAAATCAGGTGTGATTCCCATAAACCAACCGTCTGATTGATTTTGTGTTGTGCCTGTTTTTCCTGCAATTTCGTTTTTAAATTCATACTTATACCTAAGCCTAACTCCTGTCCCTCTTCTAACTTTCGCTTCAGGACTGTATACCCCATCAACTACACCTTGTAATAATCTAATCATTATATCTGCCGTATTTTGACTCATTGCTTCTTGTGTTTTGGGACTGAAGTTTTCAAGCACTACTCCATTTTTATCAGTTATTTTGTTGATAAAAATTGGCTCTGTCCACACCCCTTTGTTTGCGAAAGTTGAATAAGCACCAACCATTTCATACACAGATAAATCAAATGTTCCTAAACATAACGAGGGAACCGCTAAAATTTTTGATTTTACACCCATTTTCCTTGCTAAATCTACCACAGCATATGGGCCAAATTGCTTCATAATATATGCTGTCATTGAATTTATTGAGTTTGCTAAACCAAACTTCATTGTTAAGGGTAGCCCTTCATAATCATTACCTGAGTTTTTTGGAGCCCAGTCCTTCTCAAGCTTCCAAATATTTTTATCAAAAACAACTGGAACATTAGGGACTTTTTTGCATGCTGAGTAACCTTCTTGTACAGCTAAAGCATAAAGAAAAGGTTTAAATGTTGATCCAACCTGTCTTTTTCCCTTTATTACATGGTCATATTTAAAAAACCTATGATCAATCCCTCCAACATAAGACTTTATAAAACCTGTTTTAGGATCCATACTCATCATGCCACAATGAATGAAAAACTTGTTATAAAGTATTGAATCATACGGGCTAATTAAACTATCAATAGTACCATTCCATGAAAAAAGTTTGGTTTTTACTTTTGTTTTAAAAGCTTTTTCAATTTCTTCAT
Organism: uncultured Bacteroidota bacterium; assembly: GCA_902597195.1. GTDB lineage: Bacteria > Bacteroidota > Bacteroidia > Flavobacteriales > BACL11. The sequence goes on from CACJWV010000008.1 coordinate 9,086, forward strand.
TTGACTTACCAGAAGCTTTCATTTTTTTATACCTTTCAGATCTTTTTATAGCTTGATTCATTACCAGCTCAAATTGTAAGGTATCAAAGTCTTCAGGAAAAGGAGCGTGTTCATATCCTTTCCAATGGCTGTAAAAATCCTTTTGCAATTTAGATATATGTGTTTTAACAGCTTTTTCTGCATGGATCTGCATTCTTGAATCAATAGTGGTATATATTTTTAACCCGTCGGTGTAAAGATTATATGTACTTCCATCTGGCTTTTTTTTAGTTTTACACCAATTAACGAGTATAGGTCTTAATTGCTCTCTTAAATATGGAGCTAAACCTTCGTTGTGGCTAGCTTTTTTAAAATCTAGAACAAGAGGTTTAACTATTGTAGTGTCAAAAGTTTCATTGTTAATAAATTTATATTTTTTCATTTGAGAAAGCACCACATTTCTTCTTTCCTCAGTGAAACTTAAACGTCTATTTGGGTTGTAAAGCGCTGAGTTTTTTAACATTCCAACTAAAGTTGCCGCTTCTTCAAGTTTAAGTTCAGATGGTTTTTTGTTAAAATAAACCCTTGATGCTGATTTTATACCTACAGCATTATTAACCCAATCAAACCTATTTAAGTACATTGTAATTATTTCATCTTTTGTGTAATGTTTTTCTAGCCTTGCAGAGATTACCCATTCTTTAAGTTTTTGCACAACCCTCTCAATACCAGAACTAGGTTTTTTTGTAAAAAGCATTTTTGCTAGTTGTTGTGTAATTGTGCTAGCCCCCCCCACTTGATTTATTTCCAATAATTTGACCGTATACGGCTCTTAAAAGTGACCTTATATCTATGCCTGAGTGATTTCTAAACCTAATATCCTCAGTAGCAATTAATGCGTCTATTAAATCATTTGGAAGCTCTTTATAGCTAACGTTACTTCTGTTTTCATAAAAGTATGCTCCTAAATTATTTCCGTCAGAGGATATAAGCTGTGTTGCCAGGTTAGTCTTGGGATTTTCAAGCTCATCAAAGGTCGGCAGCTTTCCAAAAAAACCCTGTGAAACCATTAAGATTATAACTACAGACACGACAAATGGTGTGAGCATAAAAAACCATATGAACCGATTATTTTTAATCAATCTTCATTAATTATTTCAAGACCAACTGATGAAATCCCATGTATTTCTCTTATTTGATTTGTATTCGTGTTTCTCATAGCATGATTGATAACTATAGATATACTATCTTTTTTATCAAAATTAAGATTTTTTAGAGTTTTTGAATAAAACCTGGTGTCTCCAGCCCCCTTGCTGTTCCAAGTACCATTTTTTTTTGCCAGCTGCAAATTAAGTGTGTCTATTTGATTGTTTGCTTGTAAAAACAAAATTAAGTTTTGATAATAATAGTCTGTCTTGTGCTTTATGGTCAATTTAGCATAATGTTTTTTTTCAGCATCTAAGTCTTTAAAATTGAAAAACAATGTGTCTGAAGCTGACCAAGTGTCGTTCTCAATGTTAATAAAATTTATATTGTTTCTTTTTTTTAGGCATGAACTAAAAAGAACAAAAACAATTAAGAGGTAGTGGAATTTAATTTTCATCAAAAATCTTAAATAAGTTTATTGACAAAGAAAGAAACAAAATTTTTGAATTAGCATTTCTTTCTAAATAATATATAGAACTCTCTATTTCTTCTAACAATAAAACTAAAGTTTTTAGCTTTAAGTGTTTGCAAAACTTTCTGATAAACACCATCTCTTCATTTGACTGAGCATCATCTTTATTTTGTACAACATACCTGCAACAAAAACTAAGCTTATTAACGCAAAAAGTCATGAAGCTTAGGTATCCCCCTTTTTTTCTTTTGGAAATTTCCAAATTTAAATCATTTAATTCAATTATGTTTTTTGAATGACATGCTCTCATCCATGTTTGGAATTTTTTAAAATTTTCGTTAGCTGGGCTTTCTTCAGTATTTGTTGCAAAAGCGTAATCTAAATCTTTATTTCTATGGGGTGTTTCAGAAATTTGAGCACTAATTTTTTCTTTTACATGAATCCCTTCCAATCTTGATTTCACAGTATCTATTAGCTCGTCTTTATCACTTGCCACAAAAATAAAGTAGGTTTTATCGGGTGGCTCCTCTAACATTTTCAAAATCTTGTTGGAGGCTATGGTGTTAAGTTTTTCAGCGTGCCAAATTAGTACAATTCTTTTTTTTGCCTCAAAATTTCTCAGCTTCAATATAGAACTAATTTGACTTATTTTTTCAGAACCAATTGAAGGTTCTTTTTCTGTTCCTAGTTCAGAAGCTATTATCCTTTTCCATTCTTCAAAATTAAGTTGGTTGTTTTTGATAATATGTTTTTTCCACGCAGCTAAAGCTCTTCCGTCAATCTTTTTTTCATTTGGCAACGGAAGTATTATATGCAAGTCTGGGTGATTTAATGCCTTTAGTTTTACGCATGCACTACAGACACCACAAGGTTCTTGATTTTTAAGTTGATAACAGTTCAACATTTGAATGGCATAGTGTGCTAAACTAAACTTCGGCCCATTATTTAGTCCATAAAACAAAATAGACCCGCTACCATTGTTTTTTTTTACGAGATTCTGGATATAGATTTTAGAAGAAACATGCATTTAGTGCAACTTGGTTTTATGTGGGCTTTATTTTTCCCTAATTTAGTTCATTATTTTATTTTTACAAAGTGAAATTAATCCAAGATATCTCTTTCAAAGATAAGACCGCTCTAATAAGAGTTGATTTTAATGTGCCCATTTCAAAAAATGGAATTATTAATGATAGAACTAGAATTAAATCTCATATAAATACCATAAATAACATTATTGATAATGGGGGGAAGGTTATATTGGTTTCACATTTAGGTAGGCCAAAGGGTGTTTGGGAAAAAAACCTCTCGTTAAAGAATTTAGTTGAAGCCGTGAGTTTTGAATCTAAAAGAAAGGTTTGTTTCCTAGATCAAAAAATTGGCTCAAAAAAACTTAATGAAAAGATATCCCTCACTTCTAGAGATGAAATTATTTTGTTGGAAAACATACGTTTCTACAAAGAAGAGAGTTCTGGAGATTTGCTTTTTTGTAAAAACCTCTCAAGATTGGCTGATGTTTTTGTCAACGACGCTTTTGGCACAGCACATAGAAAACATAGCTCAACCTTTCATGTTGCGAAGTATTTTAATGAAAAATGTATAGGTAATCTTTTTTATAAAGAATATAGTTCAATATTTAGAGTTATTAATAACTTCTCATCTCCTTTGACGGCCATTATTGGAGGGGCAAAAATAAGCTCCAAAATTAATGTTATAAAGTCCTTTATGAGCTTTGCAGACAATATTTTGATTGGAGGAGGGATGATGTTTACTTTTATTAAGTCTGCAGGAGGTGAAATTGGTGATTCTATTTTTGAAGAAGATGAGTTAGTAAAAGCTGCCTCATTATTAGAGATGGCTAAAAAAAATAATGTAAATCTCATAGTTCCTAAAGATTCTATTAATTCTCGTGCCTTTGTTGACAATGAAGATTATATAATTAGTGATTCCAAATCAATTCCTGAAGGTCTAATCGGTTTAGATATTGGACCTAAAACTGTTAGTGAGTTTAAAAATATTATCTCTAAATCAAAAACAATAGTTTGGAACGGGCCTATGGGGGTTTTTGAATTTAAAAACTTTTCAACTGGAACAAAAGAGGTTGCAAAAGCGGTAGCATCTGTTACTAAAAAAGGAGCCTTTTCCTTAGTTGGCGGAGGGGATTCCATTTCTGCTTTGAAAAAATTTGATTTGTCTTCTGAAGTGAGTTATGTCTCTACTGGAGGTGGTGCAATGCTTCATTTTCTGGAAACAAAAAAACTACCTGCCGTACAGGCTATTTTAGATTAAGCCTTTCTTCAAACTCATCTTTCCTCTTGTCAAAGCTATTTTTAATTTCTTTATGATCAAAGTCTGGAGCTATTGTATCAATAAGACCATAACAACTCTTGTATAAAACTGATTCATCCTTTATTTTTTTTTCAAATAAATTGATTTGACCTTCAAAAAAAAGTATTAAACCACAAAGAGTGTAAAGCTTTAAAAAGCCGAAAACAGAGCCTAATAACTTACTTGCTAAACCAAGAGCCATGAAGCTTGTTGCTTTGTCTAAAAAAAACCCAATTATTCTAACACAAAGAAGTGTTGACAAAAATAAGGCCCCAAACATCACTAGTGATTTAATTGGTCCGTCACTAATATAGTCATTAAAATAGGGGTCAAAAAAAGTGTAAAAGCTGATTGCAACATAAAAAGATATAAATAAAGAAAGTGTTCCTGTAATTTCTTTAACCAAACCATTGATATATCCCTTTACGAGTCCATAAATACATATTGATACTAAGACTAAGTCTATATAATTCATTTTAAAAGATCCAATGAGTTGATGTTAATTTATCTGAACTGTTTTAAAAACAGTTTCATTTTTAACAAGCTTTATTACGTCTGACCCAGACAAAAAATCATTCCCTTGAGTTTTTTGAGCGTCGATATTTAAAACCTTTTCCAAATCAAATATATGAACAGTTTGTCCTTGTGCATCTGAGATTTGTTGATCACTAATGTTTGAAACTGTCCCTTGAGGGCTAATTTGACCATTTTGACTCAACCACACTGTAGCTCCTTGAACTGGATTTCCATTTATATCATTAACTGTGATTATGGCTTTTGTTTCTGGCGCTTTCTCACAAGAAACAATGATAAAAAAAGTGAAGATTAATAACCAAATTCTATATTGCATAAATATTGTTAATTTGCAATACAAATATAAAAAATTTAAGTGTTAGAAGAAATACGTGCTTATTGCTTAGAGGCTAAAGATTCGTCAATAAAGTCAAATAAAGATAAAGAGGTTTTTAAAAAAAAGTTTTTATCAAAAAGTGGTATTGTTAATTCTCTTTTTTTAAAATTTAAAAAACTTTCACCTGATGAAAAAAAGGCTGTTGGAAAAGAAATTAATCTTCTTAAAAAAATATGTCAAGAAAAACTTAAGGTTGATAAAGCGGTGCCTGGCTCAAATTTAAACTCAGTCTTAGATTTAACACGGCCAACCGCTAATTTTACAGGATCTACACATCCAATAACTAAGATTAGTAATCAAATTAATGAAATTTTTAAATCTTTAGGTTTTTACATTTCTTCAGGCCCAGAAATTGAAGATGATTGGCACAATTTCGAAGCCTTAAACTTGCCTCAAGATCATCCTGCTAGAGATATGCAGGATACTTTTTTTGTAAAAACTGAGCCTGATATTTTACTGCGAACTCACACATCCTCTGTTCAAGTGAGACACATGAGCGAAAACCACCCCCCCATTAGAACTATTTCACCTGGTAGAGTTTTTAGAAATGAAGCTATTTCATCAAGAGCGCACTGTATTTTTCATCAAATTGAGGGCTTATATATTGATGAAAATGTAAGTTTTACTGATATGAAAAACTTGCTTTTTGTTTTTGCTAAAAAATTTTTTGGAAATGATATTGTTTTAAGATTCAGGCCGTCATACTTTCCTTTTACTGAGCCTTCTGCAGAGATGGATGTTTTTTTAGGGACAGAGACTCAGGCTGACTACAGGCTCACAAAGGGAACTGGGTGGTTGGAAATTTTGGGTTGTGGAATGGTTGACCCAAAGGTTTTAAGTAACTGTGGTATTGACCCCAAAAAATATTCTGGATATGCTTTTGGAATGGGTATTGAAAGAATAGCAATGTTAAAATACGGAGTGAAAGATTTAAGGTTGTTTTTCGAAAATGATCTGAGCTTTTTAAAACAATTTGGTTAGTGTGACCAATCATATGTATCTATCTCCATTAGGCATTCATACAAAAACAGTATTGTATTAGACAAGTCTGACTTATTCACCATTTCAATTGTTTGATGAATATGTCTGGTTGGAATTGAAATTGCACCGGCTATTGATCCTCCTGAGTTCATTCTTTGCAAGGGGGAGGTGTCTGTAGCTCCTGCTGGTAAAATTTCTAGTTGAGTTTTTATTTTTTTTACTTTGGATATCTCTTTCATGTAGTTTACCATTCTGTAATCACAAATTGTTTGAGAATCCATTATTTTAATGCATGGGCCATTTCCTAGTTGAGATACTTGATCTTTTTTAGCCGAACCTGGAGTGTCGAAGGCTATCGTTGTGTCTAAACCAAACCCAAAATCAGGATTTATTAACAAAGATGCTGCGCTTGCCCCTCTCAAGCCCACCTCTTCTTGTACGGTAAAGACACCATAAATATCGTATGGTGGTTGTTTTATTTTTTTTAAAAGCTGTAAAAGGACATAAACTGAAGCTCTATTATCAAGTGACTTGCCGTTTATATTCTGTCCTAGTTCAATGAGCTCGCTATATCTAGTTATTGGGTCTCCAACACTAATTTTCTTTTCTAGCTCTTCTTTTTTTAATCCCGTGTCTATAAAATAGTCTTCGATTTTAGGTGTTTTTTTTCTGTCTTCTGCTGACATTATGTGAATTGGTTTGCTTCCCATAACCCCAAGAACATCATGTGTTCCATGAATTACCACTCTTTGTGAGGTTAGTGTTTTTGGGTCAAACCCACCTAAAGGGTGAAAAAAAACAAACCCTTTCTCGTCAATGTGTTTTACAATAAAGCCTATTTCGTCCATATGAGCTGCCACCATGATACTCTTTTCTTTTTTCCCTTTAATTTTTACAATTAAGTTTCCAAGGTTGTCAAGCGTATAGCCTAATCCTTCTTTTTTAATTTCTCCAATTATAAAATCACGAATTTTTTTTTCATGCCCCGGTGCGCCAGCAACTGAACATATTTTTGATAATAGCTCTATATTTTTCATGTTAAACCTTGCTTATTTTTAAAGTGTTTGTTCCCCCTTTTTCTTTTGCTGGCATACTAGCGGTGTTAATTACTAAATCTCCTCTTTTAACAATTTTGTTTTTTTGTAACACCTCTATTGTCTCTTGAACTAGCTGATCGGTTGTTGAGCCTCTGTCGTAATATATTCCTACTACGCCCCAAAAAATGCTCATGGTGTTTAAAATACTATGATTATTTGTAAAAGCATAAATGAAAGCCCTAGGTCTGTAGCTAGAAACTTTTAACGCACTATATCCAGAGTAGGTCGCAGATATAATAGCTTTTGCCTTTAAGTCATTCGCGGCTTTAACTGCGTTTTTACAAATATTGTCAGCCACTTTTCTATTCGTGCTAACGCGGCCTTTTATTTTTTTAAACTCAAAATCCTCCATGCTTTTTTCTGCATCTTTAATGGTTTTTCTCATTGTGTCAACAACTTTAAGGGGTTGTATTCCTATTGAGGTTTCTCCGCTTAACATTAGCGCATCAGCACCATCAAAAACTGAGTTTGAAACATCATTAATTTCAGCTCTGGTTGCTGAGAAGTTATTAGTCATGCTTTCAAGCATTTGTGTTGCGATAATGCATGGTTTAGAGGCAAGCCTACACTTGTTTACTATTTTTTTTTGAAGCACAGGCACTTTGTGTGCTGGTAATTCTACACCTAAATCACCTCTTGCAATCATAATCCCGTCTGCACATTCAATTATTTCATCGATGTTTTTAACAGCCTCAGGTTTTTCTATTTTAGCAATGACTTTTGCGGTGCTTGATGATTTTTTTATTCTCCTTTGTAAGGAAATTATGTCCTCTTTTTTTCTCACAAAAGACATGGCTATCCATTCAATATTTTCTGAAAGAACAAACTTAAGATCAGAAAAATCTTTTTTTGTCATTGATTTCATTTTAATGTTTGTATCGGGCAAATTGATGCCTTTTCTTTCTTTTACAACCCCACTACTCAAAGACTTAAGATTAGCATATGTTTTTTTATCCGTTTCTAAAACCTTTAAAATTATTTTTCCATCCTCAATTAATACGCTATCTCCCTTTTTTATGTCGTTTACAAAACCCCTGTAGTCAACTGATAGGTCACAGTCTTTAGAGTTTCCTATTCTAATTTTTTGCCCCACAACAGTGTTTAATTCTCCTGTCTTATTATGAATTTTTTTAATTCTAATTTTTGGCCCTTGTAAATCAGCCATTATAGCCGTATGTACTGAGAGCTCCTGATTAATGGTCTTGACAGATGAAATTATTTCTTTGGCTTTCTCTAGATTCAAGTGAGAAAAATTTAGTCTACAAACATTTACGCCTTTTTGAATCATTTTTTTCAAAATCGTTGGTTTTGAACATGAGGGGCCTATAGTTGCAATAATTTTTGTCTTTCTAGTCATAGAATAATTCCTTTTTATTTGTGTCTTTTTCTAAATCTACTTCAAAGATTAATAAAATTTCTGAGACGTCATTAAGTTTGCTTATCAAGTTTGTTTTTTGTCTTTCAAAAAATGGTTTTTCAATTTTTAAAAAATAATTTACCTTTTTGTCTTTAGTGTCTAAAAAACCTTTCAGAGATCTGTTTGAAACAACCTCTATTTTCTCACTTTCACTTAAGTGCCTATACCTATGAAAAGAGCCTGATTTTAAAAGAGTTAATGGCTCAACCCTGCTTAGGTTGATCTGTAATTTCTTATTTATCCTCCAACACAGTTTATAAGACTTCTCGTGGCTGATAATTGAAAAAAGTGAAAAATTAACATCAGGATCTTCTGTTAACCTTAGTTTTTTTATCATAAAAAATTTTGTTAATTATTCTACTTAAGTTTTTTAACAAAAACCCTTCTGTCTTGAATTGCAATATATGTTTTAATATAAATTTTTCACAAGCCTGCATCCCTTTGTCAATATAGATTGCCCCTATAATTGACTCAAGAGTGTTGCCAAGCATATTTTTAGACAGATAACTACTTTTGTGCTTAATCACGTTTTTATTCAATATTCTTTCAGCAACTCTATTTAAATTTTCTCTAGAGACATATTTTGATTTTTCTATGCTCAAAAAACCTTCGCTTGCGTCCTTGTTTTTAACAAATAATTGTTGTGAAACTATTAGATCTAGAACGGCATCTCCTAAAAACTCTAACCTTTCATTATTTGTAGAGTTGTTATAGGACTTATGGGTAACTGCCCTAAGATAAATCTCCTTTTCGTTGGTTTTAATGCCTAATGCATTTCTGTAAAAGTCTGTGATTTGTTTATCTGACAATCTATTTAAATCTTGCTAAACATAATTGACGCATTATGACCACCAAAACCAAAGGTATTGCAAAGAGCGGTCTTTATCTCTCTTTCTTGCGCTATATTTAAGGTGAGTTGTAGTTTTTTATTAATTGCAGGGTCTAAATTAAAGTTGTTTATTGTTGGCGTCACAACACTGTTTTTTAATGACAATATTGTTGCAATTGACTCCACAACTCCTGCGGCACCAAGCAAGTGGCCTGTCATTGACTTAGTTGAGCTTATATTAATTTTTTGACTGTGTATGCCGAATAAGCGCTCAATTGCTTTTAATTCAGCAACATCGCCAAGTGGCGTAGAGGTTCCGTGAACATTGATATAGTCTATTTCAGAGAGATCAAGGCCTGCATAGTTTACAGCGTCTCTCATCACTTTTTGCGCACCTTCTCCCTCTGGGTGAGGAGCTGTTATATGGTGAGCATCTGCTGACAAACCTACTCCTGTTATTTCTGCATAAATTTTTGCTCCTCTTTTTTTTGCATGCTCAAGTTCTTCAATGACTAAAGCACCTGCACCTTCGCCCAGCACAAAACCGTCTCTGTCTGAGTCAAACGGCCGTGAAGCTGTTTTAGGGTCATCATTTCTTGTTGACAGAGCCATCATGGCATTAAAACCACCTATTCCAAGCTCATTAACACACGCTTCTGAGCCTCCAGTAACAAACGCATCTGAAAAGCCTAGCTTAATATAGTTGAACGCGTTAATTATGGCATTGCTTGCCGAAGCACATGCGGAAACAGCGCTATAATTTGGCCCCTTTAAGCCATATTTTATTGAGATGTGTCCTGCGGGAATGTCTGATATTATTTTTGGTATAAAAAATGGGTTAAGGCGTGGTGACTCGCCATTACTGATAAAAGATTTTGTTTCTTGAAGCATCGTTGTCAACCCCCCAATACCAGAGCCCCATATAACACCTGTTCTTTCTTTATTGAAACTTGAAGAAAGTAGTTTTGAGTCTGTTAGTGCTTGATCTGCCACAACCAAAGCAAGCTGACAAAAACGATCTAACCTTCTGGCTTCTTTTCGATCAAGATAATCTTCAGCCTGAAAACCTTTTACTTCGCATGCGAATTTTGTCTTGAACTTGTCTGCATCAAAAAGGGTTATTTTGTCTGCACCTGATTTTCCATCAACAAGATTTTGCCAAAACTCGTTTATGCTGTTTCCAATGGGAGTTAGTGCTCCCATTCCAGTAACAACTACTCTCCTGCTTTTCATTTAAGAATTATGCGTTCTCAATAAATGAAATCGCGTCTCCTACAGTCTCTATTGATTCTGCTTTATCATCTGGTATTTGTATATCAAACTCTTTTTCAAACTCCATTATTAACTCAACGGTGTCTAGTGAGTCTGCTCCCAGGTCGTTTGTAAAGCTGGACGTATCTGTTACATCTGCTTCAGACACTCCAAGTTTATCTACAATTATTGCTTTTACTTTAGTTGATACTTCTGACATAATTTTAATTTTTTTGCAAATTACATTAATAATTGAAAATACATCACAATTTAATTGTTACTATATTAACATATATTTGTTTAAATAATTTAAATATTGCTTAATGAAAAAAAACATTGCTATTTTTTCATCTGGTAAGGGTGGTAATTTTGAAAATATTTGCAATTATTTTCAAAATGACAATAGTGTTTTTGTTGCTTTACATGTTACAAATAAGCTTAACTCTATTTCAAAAACAATTGCTGACAAAAGAAACGTTAGGAACGTTTATGTAACTAAAAGAGGGTTGGAGAAAATTAGTTTTTGTGAGATTTTGCAAGAAAACAACATCCACTTTATCGTGCTTGCGGGTTTTCTTTTAAAACTACCCTCGCGCTTAGTTTCTTCTTACGACAAAAAAATTATTAACCTTCACCCCTCGCTTCTGCCTAAATTCGGCGGCAAAGGCATGTACGGGGACAATGTTCATTTAAAGGTGCTGGATTCTAGTGAAAAAAAAACTGGTATAACTATTCATTATGTAAACGAAGAGTACGACAGTGGGGATATTATTTTTCAAAAAGAAATTGAGCTCTCTGAGGATGAAAAACTGGAAACATTAAGAGAGAAAATCAGAGAGATTGAGTACTATTATTTCCCAAGAATCATAAAGAGTCTTTTATAGTATGAAAGTAAGCATATACACTGATGGTTCTTCAAAAGGAAACCCTGGGCGCGGGGGCTATGGTGTTGTTCTTTTACACGAGGGTCACAGAAAAGAAGTTAGTGAAGGGTTTAGACTTACGACAAATAACCGTATGGAGTTACTGGCTGTTATTGTGGGCTTAGAGGCTTTAAAAAGTTTTAACAAAAACATTGTCATTTACTCTGACTCAAAATATGTTGTAAACGCAGTAGAAAAAAAATGGTTGTATAATTGGGAGAAAAACAATTTTAAAAAGAAAAAAAATAAAGATTTATGGTTGCGTTTTTTAAAAATATACAGAAAACACTCTGTCAGATTTGTCTGGATAAAAGGCCACTCTGAAATTATCGAAAATGAAAGGTGCGATTTTTTAGCTGTTCAAGCTGCTGAGAAAAAAGCCTTGAAAATTGATGAATATTACGAAAACAGCATTAAACAAAAGCCTAATACTTTATTTTAAGATTTTGTAATCTCTTTCAAATACTTGACTCTTTTTTCTATCTCTGAAATTGTTACTTTTTCAGCCCCCTCTGTACCAAATTTTTGCACACAAAATGAAGCGGCCGCAGTAGCGTAAAGGATTGCGCTTCTTATGCTTTGGAAGTTGATTTTTTCACAGCTGCTTAAATAGCCAACAAGACCTCCCGCAAAACTATCTCCAGCTCCTGTTGGATCAATAACGGTTTCTAAAGGGTAGGCGGGTGTTAAAAAAATCTTTTCTTCACCAAATAACATTGAGCCATGCTCACCTTTTTTTATTATTAAATATTTAGGCCCCATTTTTGTTATCTTTTTTGCTGCTTTTACTAAGGTGTCTTCGCCTGATAGCTGTCTAGCCTCTTCATCATTTATAGTCAGAATATCAACTTCTTTAAGACTCTTTAAAAGGTCCTCAAGGAAGTTGTCCATCCAAAAGTTCATGGTGTCTAAAATTATCAGCTCCGGCCTTTCCTCCATTTGATCTAAGACCTTTTGCTGAACTGACGGCATTAAGTTTCCAAGCATTAAAAATTTAGATTTCTTGAAAGAAACGGGAACATCAGGAACAAACTTTTCTAATACATTTAGCTGGGTCTCAATTGTATCTCTAATATTCATGTCATCATGATACTTTCCTGACCAAAAGAAGGTTTTTTCTCCTTTTTTAATTTGAAGGCCAAGGGTATCAACACCCTTTTTTTCTAACTTTATAATTTCATACTTTGGAAAGTCGTCACCAACAACAGACACTAATTTTATATTGCTTGAAAATGGTGCGGCTGAGTGGCATATGTAAGTGGCCGCTCCTCCAACAATTTTATCTGTTTTTCCATGCTTTGTTTCAATAGCATCAAAAGCCACGGTTCCTACTACTAAAATGCTCATTTTTGTTTTTTCACAAATATATTGCATAATTTAATGCAATAAGCTATTTTTGCTTCCATTTTCCTCCTTAGCTCAGTTGGTTAGAGCATCTGACTGTTAATCAGAGGGTCCTTGGTTCGAGCCCAAGAGGGGGAGCTAAAAGCTTTACACATGTGTAAGGCTTTTTTATTTCTCCATTGCTATTTTTCCGCTAGAAAGCAGATAAATCACTACTAGAGGCAACACAGACATCACCAAATGAATATAAAATGTCACTTCTGGGGCTGGCGATATGTCAGGAACCAAAACTCCTGTTAAGTTAATTAAGCTGAAACAAACACATATTTTAATTCTGTCTTTTTTTACTGTTTCACTATCATATTTCGCTCTCACAGGTAGAGCTAAAACTGCCTGTATTAACCACAAAAAACCCACAAATAAGCTTGTGGTGTTCTCGTTTGAAATAAACTCATTGGTTTCTGCGCCAAAAACCAAGAGTCCATAAACGAAATATCCTGTTAAAAAAAGCTCTCTGTTTTTTTTTGCAAGCCCAACCACTGAGATTAGGGCTATGAGCACTGCAATAATTATTAATGGGTTCATCTGTTCAAGTTTAAATTAGCATAAATATATCTTTTAATTTTTAATTAGAAAATCCACTAAACGATTAATAGTCTTTTTATCTCCCAGAATTTTTCTGTGCCCTAGGCCTGTTGTTTTGTATAGCTCACTGTTTTTTAGTTCTTTTGTTAATATAACAGCTGATCCAAAGCTCACATAATTGTCATCTGAACAGTGAATAATTAGTGTTTTTGAAGGAATGTTTCTAACAAAGTTTTCTGGATCATAGTCTAATATTTTTTCACCAACTCTTTCTGAAAAAAGAGTCATTATTTTTTTTGAGTAATCCTCATTTAGTCCCATAATTTTTATGAACTCTGCAAAATATGTTGAAAGCTTACTTTGAGTCCCAATGACAACGATTTTTTCAAACCCTCTATGTTTTCTGCAATAATTAAATATTGAGGCTCCGCCAAAAGAGTGTCCAATTGCATAATCAAAAGGCCCTTTGGTTGTATTTAAAAAATTTATTGCCTCAACAAACTCCGGCACATTAGTCGTATTTGAAGAAGACCCTCCGTGAGCAGGAGCGTCAAAACTCACAACAAAAAACCCTTTTTTATTGCATTCTTTTGCTATTGATGACAGTTGGCTTCCCCGGCCGCTCCATCCATGAACAAGAAGTACTTTTTTGCCAGAGCCCTCCAGCTCATAAGTTTTAATCCTTTTGTTTATGCTTGGTATAAAATGAATTTCTTTTTTGCTAGATCTAATAAACTCTTTTTCTCTAACATGTGGTTTATGTCTCAAGGGTCTTGAAAATATATATCCAAGAAGAGCTGTTGTTGTTTTGCTTGAAACAAGGCTAATTGTATATATAATTAGCTTTAGTATTTTCGGTATTTGTTCGGCTGATTGAAGGTCGTTTCTTTTTTTCAACTTTTTTGTACAAACTTAAAGCTATACTTTAAGTTGTTTGTAAGTCTTTTAAAAAAAAGTTGAAAAACTTTTTGACATTGTTTTTCTTAGCCTCAAATTTGATGTCAAATGAAAAATCTAATTTTTTTATGCAGCCTTGTTCTTCTATTTTCTTGCGGGAACAATAACAGTGGTTTTTATTCAACATTAAATGACAGTAAAAGCTCTGCGATAAAAATGCAGCTAGAAAACTACCTTTCCAAAAACTATGAGCCAATGGGTGCTTTTTATCATGACAGCCTTATGCTTTTTGTTTCGGGCTCTGATGACACGCTACACTACTCTGATGTTTTTGAAGGAATTGAACTTCATCATACTCTTTTTTCAAACATCGATATTTCCATGCAAGACGGCGATTTACATGTAGAAACCTCTAACTATGGAGGGGAAGTTTGGTCAAAGGCTTACTTTACGTGGAATGCGAAAGGAAGGTTTTCTAAACAAGCGGTGTCAAACACTGTTCATATTGCATATCGATGGGCCGGAGACAGGGTTATTGAAGAGCACCACTACAGCGACAGAACGGCTTTTGAAAATGAAATTAGTTTATATTCCGAAATAAATAATAAATAAAATGAAAAATACTATTACAATTACTTTACTAAGCATTATATTAAGCTTTTCTTCCGCTTATTCTCAAGAGATCGGAAAGTACGCTGTTTCTGTCGGAATCAGCCCTTTTGGTGGCGGAATCAATCTATCACATAACATGAACGAAAGGACCTCTGTTAATATAGGTTTTGGAGGGGCTCCAGAAGGAGATATTCCAAACGCCATAAAACCGGAAATCGATGGTTTTTCTGACAACTATACGCATACTGCTAAAAGCGCATGGATGGGAATCTTTGTTTCTCATCAACCTCTTGACCAATTCAACTGGCTTAGAGTAAACGCGGGTTTTGCCGTAGGGTCCATTGAAAACACTATTCTAGACGGCAATGAGGCTTATTATGCTGATTACAACGAAAACCCAGTGTCTTACTTTGGTTTAAATATCGGTAAGCCTCCATACAAAGGATTAGTGTATGGGCTAGACATAGGTGCTCTATTTTCTTCTGGCGCTGATTTTTCTCACAACGATAACGGAGATCTTGATAAATTTAACGCCTTACAAGATGGTGTGCCTGGACTAACAAATGTGCTTCCAAACTTTCAACTAACTGTTGGATACTGTTTTTAATAATATTTAATTTTAAAAGTCGGCTGTTAATTAGTCGACTTTTTTTCCAAAAAGGCTGCTTTTACCTCTTTTGTTTTTTTTTCCAAAAACTCTTTGCCCATCTTTTAACAGCAAGAGTTTATATTTGCTTTGGTTTTTTTGTTCTTTTTGAGCTACTTCGCTCTCAAAAGTAGTGCAGTCTAATGAGGAGGTTCCGTTAAATACTTTTTTGCTTTTGCAAGAGCCTAAGCCTGTAACTACTGAAAGCATTAAAAGTGTAAGTTTTATTTTTTTAATAAACATAATGCAAATTTAAAGCTATTTTTACCCCTATATTTTATGAGAAAGAAAAAAAATAAACAACTTATCGTTAATGTTTATAATGGGCTTTGGTTATTGTTTAAAGACAATCCCAATAAGAAGTTTGCAGAAAGTAAGCTTCAAAAGCTTTATAAAAAGAAGACTAAAAAAGACCCGCTTCCCGTGCTTTTCTCTCTTGAGAGGTTGCTTAATGAAAATAAGATTATTAAAATATCAAAAGACAGATACTGTTTAAGGCTTGGCGAAACCCTTTCTGAAGGAATAGTGGTTAAGACTTCTAAATCATCCGTTTTCATTTCTGACAGCAATGGGGAAATTATTAAAATTAAAAAAGACGGGGCTTTGTTTGCTTTAGCAGGTGATAAGCTGTCTCTTAGCCAAATCAATGTTTCTAAAGGTAAAAAGAAGTGTGTTGTTGAAAGCGTCAAATTTCGAGCTAAAGACTCTTTTGTTGGAGAGATTGATTATTCTTCCAAAACTGCCTTTTTTGTTAGCTCTGAAAAAAACATATACTTTGACATACTAATACCTAGAAAAGATTTTAACCCTACTTTTTTAAATAAAATATTAGTTGTAAAAGTAACTAGCTGGGACTCTGATGGAAAGTGTCCCATTGGTAGAATCATTAAAGTTTTGGGTCCAGCTAATGATTTTAAATCCCACATTAAGTCTATAAATCATAAATACAACATTGGCTCTTCGTTTAACAGTAAGCTTTTGGACGAAGTTTCTTCTATTAAGGGTTTTTCTGAAACAAAAGGCCTAAATAGGCTTGACTACACTAAGGTTCCAACATTTACTATAGACCCGGACGATGCTAAAGATTTTGATGACGCTATATCAGTAAAGGTACAAGAAAACAAACTTTTTGAGGTTGGTGTCCACATAGCAGATGTGAGTCATTACGTAAAAGAAGGATCAAAGATTGATCTTGAGGCTAGTCAAAGGGGTAATTCTGTTTATTTGGTTGATGAAGTCATTCCTATGATTCCTGAAGAGCTTTCTAACGATATCTGTTCTTTAAAGGAAGGTGTTCCAAGAAACTGCTTCTCTGTTATTTTCAAATTTGATACTGATTTGAAAACAGTAAGTTTTAATATTACCAAAACAAAAATTATTTCAAATAAGCGGTTCACCTATAGTGAAGCTCAGTCTATTTTAGATAAAAAAGATGGTTTTCTTTTTAATGAGCTATCAATAATAAAAAAATTGGCACAAAAACTTAGAAGAAAAAGAAAATCCTCCGGAGCAATCATGTTCAATAAAAAAGAGATGGGGTTCAAATTAAATGATCAAAAGTTCCCTGTAAATATCTTTGTAAAAGAAAGTTATTTTACCCAAAAAATTATTGAAGAGCTTATGCTTTTAACTAATATAACTGTCGCTAACTTTTTAAAATCAAAAAATATATCAAATGCTGTTTTTAGAGTACACGATATTCCTGATAAAGACAAACTACTTTCTTTAAAGAATTTAGCCTTTGAATTTAATTACAATATTGATGTGTCAAATAAAATCGCTGTTAGAAAGTCTCTAAACAAACTTCTTGAGAAAGTCGAGGGAACAACCGAACAAGGGCTGTTTGAGCCTCTTGTAATTAGATCTATGGCAAAAGCAGAATATGCATCAAAAAATATTGGACACTATGGCCTTTCATTAAATGATTATGTTCATTTTACTTCTCCAATTAGAAGATATGCTGATTTGATTATTCACAGAATAATAAATTCAATCTTGGATAAAAAGTCTTTCTCAAAATCATTTGAAGGAATTTGTAAGCACATTTCAAAAAAAGAAAGAGAAGCTTCTATGGCAGAAAGGGAGTCTATAAAACTAATGCAGATTAAATATATGGAAAAGCATATTGGGGATACTTTTAAAGGAGTTATAAGCGGTGTTGTTGATCATGGTTTTTTTGTTGAACTAATTCAAAATGGTTGTGAAGGATTCGTAAGAGCAAGTTCTTTAAAAGGTTTTTATCAAATAGATAATAAGAGAATTGCCCTAGTAAATAATGATAATAAATTTACGCTAGGGCAATCTGTTGATGTAAAAGTTATTAGATCAGATTCTAATAAAAGATTATTAGATCTCGAGCTAATTAGTTTTTAACAATTTTTCTATTTATTTCTAAATTATCTTTAGTAGTAATTTTTAGCTGATACAATCCTTCTTTTAATTTAGAAATATCTAGAATATTATTAATTGCAGCATCTAATACTAGTTTACCTTCTATGTTAAATATCTTAATTGAATTTATATCTTCTGGAAGATTATCTATATATAATGTATTATTTGCTGGATTTGGATATGCCTGAATATTATTATGTTCAGGTCCCTCTAAATTAATTGCCTCTGTACTAGACGAACAGTCAACCCATCCAAAACTTAGAGCTTCCGCATATGATTGAGAAGACCCATTATTCACTCTACCAGTATTATCAATAAGCATTCCAACTATATGCATTTGATTTAAATCCCAGCTGGGGTCTATATTAAACTCAAAACATATTGTTTCAGTATCTCCTGTTTGGTACATTTGAGGTAATATTTGACCATTAAAGTTAGGTGCTATTCCTCTAGCAACATGTCTATATACCATCATGTAGTCAGGTACGTTTGAAGGTTTATTTTTCCAGTCTGTTCCATCAACATCTACTAATGACCCGTTAGCTCCACCACTATAGTAATTAGCTTGATAATAATTTGGTCCTGTTCCTGTGACACTATCCTCAACCAAAACACAAGCTAGTTTGTGATTAGCTCCTATTGTCTGATTTACACTCATAGTTAAAGATACTTTCATAGTATTTCCATCAATATATGCTCCTGCAACCATAGTTGCTTTTGGTGTAAGTCCAATTCTTTGTAGAAAATCTATTTCAAAATCTGCAGGGTCTATATCAGATCCTCTATCAACTAATCCACTTGGATATCCTGAAATTAATCCTCCTAAACCTACATCATAGTCTGTATCTGTCATCACATCTCCATTATGAACTGCTATTCCTTGCCAATATCCATAATACTTTTCATCCATCCAGTTCATTGCAACAGATCCTCTTGGACACCATCCACACCATGTACCTGTTCCTTCTTCTCCTACAACAATTTTTCCTGGAGCTGCATATGTTCCAGTAGCTGCTATAGATAATGTATCATCATTTGTATTTTGTGTCATCCCTCCATTTATATTATGTACAAATGCTGTTACTGGAAGAGTTCCTGTCGCTAAAGTTATTTGATTAGAAAAATTAACTTGATAGGTTTGTAGTGAGGTTAAATTTAAACCGGTTACATTTTCTGTTACTTGAGAACCATTATAATCAACTGTTACATCAAAGGAAGTAATAGGATTTTGACCAAAATTTCTTATATCTACAATAGGCTCTCTTTGTTGTCCAGCTAGACCAGCAATTGCATCAATACCTGCTAACTGAGCATTTAAAGGATCTAATATTGCTGGTTGATAGTCATAACATACATCGTCAATCCAAAATTCAGAATTTGCATTAGTATATAAATCAATCGAAGAGATTTGGTTTATTGTATTTGCAAAACTTCCCTGAGAAACATTATCAACAAAAACTTCCCAATTGTTCATTGACAAATCTATGACAAACTTTAATTCAAACCATTGTCCGTTTGGATATGTCGCTGAAAAATTAGTTCCACTTGTATTTGTCATTACCATTCCACCTGTAGCATCTAAATTAACTTCTAAGGCCCATTGTACCCCAGGTGTATTCTCTGCTTGAAAGTTAAAATATCCAGTTTTTCCTGATACTACTTTCATCATATGTGAATATGTTAGAACTCCAGAAATATATGGAGTAATTAAGGTATTAATATTTGATTGTGTAATATTTGGTGTATTATCAAACATTAATAAAATATCTTGAGGTCCACCTGTTCCTGTTTGATCTATAAAATATAAACAGTTTGGTGCACTATAATATTCAGTTGCACTTACTTCACAATCATCTGAAAAAGGTGCTGTTGCACCACTTAATAATTCAGCCCAAGAATTCCAATTAGGTGATGTTTCTGCTATAGGGTCACCGGCTGCAAATGGCGGTAAACCCCCAACATATGAGTCAAAATTATCGCAGAAATTTATGCTTGGTAATTGAGCATAAGCATTTGTGGCTGTTAATAACAGTAAAGAAGTAAGTAATTTATAAATATTTTTCATTGATCTATGTTTTGATTTGTTGTGAAATTACAATTTTTTAGACTAAAAAA
>CACJWV010000009.1 GCA_902597195.1 uncultured Bacteroidota bacterium
ACATCTCTAGTAATTTGATTATTATTATTTAAAAGTATGTCTGCAAAACTACCTCCGTCAATTTCAGTTAATAGATTTTTTTTATTTCCTGACAGCTCAATTATAGTTGGTAATAGATCACTTCCAGAAACTGGTACTGAAGATTCTGAACCTTCTTTAATTCCTGGACCTGAAACAATTAGTGGAACACGCACCCCTCCTTCAAAAGCATCCCATTTACCTCTGCTAAGTGGATAATTATAACTTTTTTCATACTTCTTAGCACCAGGAATATTTGGTACTGATCCATTGTCAGACATATATATTATGTACGTATTTTCCTCAATTCCAAGCTCTTTTATCTTTTTTAGTAAGATTCCAAGCCCACTATCTAAATCTAATGTCATAGCAGCAAATCCAATATCTTTTTGCTGAGCACCTTTTGGTTTTTTCTCAAGTTGACTAAAGCTTTCTTTCGTTGACTCAATATTAGTATGAACAGCGTAATGTGATATTTGTAAATAAAAGGGTTTTTTTTCTACTACACTCGAGGACATGAAATCAATTGCTCGATTTGTTAATGAAAAAATATGTTTAGGATCTTCTTTAAATACATTATTCCACTGACTTCTATCGTTGTCAAAATTTCCATCTCTATTTTTCGTTGGCCCATCGCTGACATCATATCCAAGTACAAATGGATCACTTCCCATGCCCCATTTTCCAAAATGGGCTGTTCTATACTGATTATTGATTTTTTTAAGTGCTTTGGGGATACTGGTGAACCCATCATGATCAATATGATCAGTATTCATTCCAACACGAATCAGTGAAAGTCGAGCTGGCGATTTACCAAACTGAATACTGTATCTTGAAGGTGCGCAAACAGGTGCACTTGCATAAGCATCGGAAAACCGCATACCTCTTTGAGAAAGCAACTCAAGGTTTGGAGTTTCATGGTAGTAACTTCTGGATCCATTTTCGCTACTCATCATTTTCACAGAGGTACCATTCCAGCCCTGATCATCCGCCAAAACAAGTATAAAGTTTGGGTGAACAGGTAACTCATCTTTTTCTGCTGAATGATCATCTGATTTACAGGAAAAAATCAACAAAATTAAAATTGAAAAAAAGACTGCTTTGATAAGTTTGTTTTTTTCTTGTTCCATTATTTTGCTTTGAATTGTAAGATTTCACCATTTGTGTCATGTATATCACCGAATGTGATATTTTTAGCTTTGTGCATAGATTGAGCATTCTCGAATTGTCGTCCCAATCCTTCTGGTTTAATTGAAGCTTCACTTATTCTTTGCTCGATTAATAATTTTAAAGAGTCCTCTACAACACTGTAATCTTCATTTCCAAAAAGATTAATTAACTCCTCTTTATCGTTTTTATGATCATAAAGCTCATAGCCTAGTTCACCATTGCTTCCCCATTTTGTTAGCCTATATCTTTTAGTTTTGATTGAATATCCATTGCGCAATTTAGTTAGTGCACTCAGTCGAACTGAGGAGTTTACATTCTTGATTATTGGTTTTAAACTTTTTCCAACAACATGCTGAGGTGTTTTAATATTTGTCAGATCCATAAGTGTTGGGTAGAGATCAATTAGTTCAACGGGACTCACAGATGAAGCTCCTTGATTTTCTAATCTTGGAACAGAAATAATAAGTGGCACTCGCGTAGCTTTTTCAAATAGTGTTTGTTTTTGCCAGTGTCCATGTTCACCTAAATGATAGCCGTGATCTGATGTAAAAACAATAATAGTATTTTTATCTAATCCATTGTACTCTAAATGATCAAGAATTCTACCAACTTGTGCGTCCACAAATGAAATAGTCGCATAATATGCCTCTTTAATTTCTTGAGCAAGTTCTTTTGGAAGATTTAATTGAATCTTTCTTGAACTTATAGATTTTGCTGCAGGCACTGGTAAAGTTGACAAGTAATCATCGGAAATTTTTGGAATTTCAATTTTTTCTCTTTCATATTGATGGAAGTATTTTTTTGGAGCTACAAAAGGTGTATGGGGCCTAAAAAAACCAACCGCTAGAAAAAACGGAATATCTGTTTTATCAAAATAGTCAAGTTTTTTTATTGCCTCACTTGCTGCAATACCATCTGTTTGCTCATTATCCTCACCATCCGCTGCAAGCCAGCACAGTGTACCCCCATACTTTCTTGGCTTAAGTGTATTTATCTTATACTCTTCGAATTTATCTCTTCCGTATGGGTTTACTGTTTGGTCCCAAGAATAAATATCATCATTACCTGATGTACCAATTGCACTTGGGTTATCATAATGAAAGATTTTACCAATTCGAACGGATTGATAACCCTGCTGCCTGAAACGTTGTCCCAAGGAAATAACATCTGGAACTGAATTTCTGAGATTCATATTGTTTGCTGTAATTTTGGTTTGATCAGTATATAAACCAGTCATCAGTGAAGCACGAGAGGGACCGCACCAAGGGTACTGACAATGCGCATTTTCAAACACTACCCCTCTGCTGGCAAGCCGATCAATATTTGGAGTTTTTACAAGCATATTTCCGTAGGCTCCTATATCACAGTTTAAATCATCAGCAACAATCAATAGAACATTAAGCTTTTTATTTGATATTTGGTTTTCTTTTCTTGTACCATCAGAACAGCTGTAAAAACAAAAAAGCAAAGCTAATATCTGTATTCTTACAATGTTTTTAAAACTTAAAACCACAAGACAAAATTTTATTAAAATTAAAAAAAAGTGTTTGAAATTGGGCTGTATTATAATGCAATACGAAGAAATATAGGTAGATGGTCTGAAAAACCTGCATACCAATTACTACCTCCATATGTTCTACTTGGGTATTTTTCTCCCTTTTTATTTGTATACATCATATATTCTTTCTGGAACGCTCCTGATCTAACGACTTGTATGTCAGAATTAATTAAGTTTTTTGAAATAATAATTTGGTCTAGCCAGTTCCAATTACCTCTGTAGTTGTAGGAACCAATGCCTACAACATCTTCGCTATTCATTAAATTTACTAAATCATTTTTTACTAATATTTCAGACAAACTCTCATTGCTTGGATAATCGTTGAAATCACCCATTATAATTATAACTTGATCATCAGGTATTTTTTTATCAATGTAATTTCTCAAAACATTGGCAGCAAAAACTCTTTTAAAATTAGTTTTCTCTTGGCCTCCCCATCTTGATGACCAATGATTCACAAAGATATTGTATACTCTATTACCCATTGCTAGCTTAGCAAATAAAATATCTCTAGTTGGACGAGAGCTATTTGGTAATTTTACCTGAATGAAATCACTATCAATGAGTTTAAACTTTTTTGAAAATAAAAGAGCACAATCAATGCCTCTACCATCAGGACTATCTTTGTGCACAAGATTGTAGTTGTTATTTTTGAGAGAGGTATTAGAAAGTAAATCATTTACTACAATTTTATTTTCAACCTCACAGAGCCCTATCAAATCTGGCAAAAAGTTATTGTTTTCTTCTGCAGAAAGCCCTAAGAATACCTTTTCAAGTTGCTTTATCTTATGAAGATATTTCTCTGAATTCCATTTTTTTTCAGATGTTGGTAAAAATTCGTCATCATTTGTAAGAGGACAGTTAATAGTATCAAAAAAATTTTCAACATTATAAAAAACTGTGAAGAATTCGTCATTGTTGATATTTGGTTTGATATCATTTTGAGAAATACCAAAAAAAGGCAAGAAAATTAATAAAATGAACTTATTTTTCAATTTTGAGAAATTGTTTGAGAGCTATTACAATCTGTGCAATATCCTTCAAGAATTAAATTGTAATTCTTAACAATGTGACCACTACTTGTTTTTAAAATTTTGATTGTGGAATCATCTAGACAAAATGTTTGATCACATGAGTAACATATAAAATGACCATGTTGATGATTGTGTGAGTCTGGGCTACAACTATCTAAATTACACAAAGAATATTTTTTTAAATTATTTTTATCTGGAACTTGATGGATTAGCCCCTTTTGTTCGAAGCTCTTTAGAGCTCTATATATTGTAACCTTATTAGTTTTTTTATTAAATCTTTCGAAAATTTCATGTATTGTCAAAGAAGATTTGCAATCAAAAAAAAGAGAAAGTAGATCTGTTCGGAACTGAGTTTTATTAATCCCAAATCTTGATAATATTTCTTTGTGTTTTTTCAATTTTTTTCATAAAATTATAAAATTAATTATTACGAAAACGCAAAAGTGTTGCGTTTTTTAATTAATATCACTAAACTTGCAGATTATTTTGAAAATGAATTTTACAGCAAAAAATATCAATTTTTCTTATGACAATCTAGGCATAATAGCTAGTACACTATGCATGATTCATTGCATTGGAACTCCATTCTTATTTATAGCCAAAGCTTGTTCAACTACTTGCTGTGCAGACGCTCCACTATGGTGGAAAGCTATAGATTATGCTTTTTTAATTGTATCATTTTTTGCTATTTATTTTATTGCAAAAAAGTCATCAAACAATGTATTAAATTTTATTTTTTGGTTCTTTTGGGGTCTTTTAGCCATAACTATTTTTAACGAAACATTAGGGTTGTTTACCCTTCCAAAAAATTTCATTTACATTCCAGCTTTTTCTATCATCATATTGCATTTTTACAATATTAAATTTTGTAAATGTAATGATGAAAAATCATGCTGCACCCAATCTCAAAACTAAGCTAAATTATTGATTTACTTTTTTTTGCATAACTTTGTAATCTAATTTTTATGCAAAATTGTTTTGAAAAATAAAATATTCGATTTCTTCATTAGTGACTCGTCAAAGAAAAGTATAGAAAGATCTATCTTAGTCATTTCTCTGATAAGCTTTTTAATTCATTTGTTGTTAATTTTTCTAGCCAATAATAACATTGTATTTAGTTCAGAGAATTCAATTCTTAAAAGTCCAATAATGGCTATATATACTCCTTTTTCTTTCATCTTAATCTATGAAATTTACCTTCTAATTTATTATCTACCAAGATCAATTACATTATATATATCAAAGCAATATGAAATTATAGCACTAATTGTAATTAGAAGATTGTTTAAAGATATTTCAGAAATGGAAACATCAACCAGCCTATTCTCTAGCACAATAAATCAAAATGTATTTATTGACTTATCTTTAACCATATTACTTTTCTTTTTGATATATCTTTTTAGAAAAAATAGTTTGTCACTTAGCTCCAAAAACTTAAACTCAAGCATGATTAGATTCATTGAAATTAAGAAATGGATTGCTGTTTTTCTTATCCCTGCCTTCTCTGTGATGGCCATTTACAATTTATCATTGTGGATTGGAGATACATTTATCAAAACAAACGTTGTAAATAACCAATCAATCAATAACATTTTCTTTGCAGATTTTTTTCAAGTATTAATTCTTGTTGATGTTTTTCTTCTAATTTTTTCTTTTTTCCATTCTGATTTATTTCATAAAATAATGAGAAATTCAGGATTTATAATATCAACTATCCTTTTAAGAATGTCATTTCTCTATGAAGGATTTTCAAATGCAATTATGATCATATCAGCACTTTTATTCGGACTTTTGATTCTTTACATTCACAATAAGTGTGTGAAAGAAAAATTATTCAAAAGTGCAAGTGAGTTATAGATGATTAACTTAATTTTGTAAAAAATGAAAAAAATGAAAAAAATAATTTTACCAATAACATTTATGTTCTTAAGCTCTTTCGTTTTTTCACAAACAGATGAAGCTGAATACGAAAAAGTACTTGATCAAAGTCCTTTTAATAAAATGTATCCTCAATTCATGGCTAAAGAAGCTGCGGATTACTTTAAAGAATTCAATAAGTTATTTACAGAAGAGGGGCCAATTGCACCAAAGGAAGCTAGACTGGCTGCTGTTGCAGTATCTGCTGCTATTAGGTGTGAGTATTGTATATCTGCACAAGTACATTTAGCTAAAAAAGAGGGAGCAACTGATGATGAGATAAAAGCTGCTGTTCAAATTGCAGCGGAAATCCAAAGATTTTCTGTTCTACTTTACGGAAATGAATTTGGTTTAGATAATCTTGAAAGAATTATCGGTAAGCAATAATTCAATTTACTTGGGTCATTAACTCAGTTGGTTTAGAGTGTTACCTTGACAGGGTAGAAGTCACTGGTTCGAATCCAGTATGACCCACATATTCCTTTTAATATGTTAAGAATTTTTAAGAAAGAAGATCAAACTTTTGGTCAGTTCAATGGAGGTGAGATAATTGAAAATAAACCAATAGGATTTCCTCATGAGGCCTTTGTTCTTAAACCTTTTTCAAATTTATTTTACTGGGCACATGCTATTGCTACAAAAGATAGTACTATAGGCCTTCATCCACACAAAGGTTTTGAAATTTTAACTTATGTTTTAAAGGGTAAAATCAGACACTATGATACTAAAATAGAGAAATGGGTATCGCTAAAGAAAGGTGATGTACAGTTGATTCAATCAGGAAGTGGTATATCTCACTCTGAGCACTTGTATGATAAAAGTGAAATTTTTCAAATTTGGTTCGATCCTGATTTATCTAAATCTTTAAAAAAAGAACCTCAATACAAAGATTACAAAGAAAAAGAATTTGAAAATATAAATGGTATAAAAACAATAATTGGAACTTCATCAGATATAAATATTGATAGCGATGTTTTTATGTTTGAATATGACATAAAAAAAGAGTTTGATTTAGAATTAGATAAAAACAGGATACATACTTTTTATCTAATCAGTGGAGAAATTAAAATCGATAAAAATATAGTAAGTAAGGATTCATTTTTTATTTATTCTAATGTTGATAACATTAAATTAATTTGCTCAGAAGAATCAATACTATTTCATATTTCAGTTCCTAATAAAATCAATTACGAAACATACTATAAATAAATCAAAATATGCAAAAGATTAATGTAGTATGGATGAAAAGAGATATCAGACCATTTGATCATGAGCCAATTCACATGGCTCAGAAACATGATCTTGATTTCATAATTATTTACTGTTTTGAACCAAGTTTAATGGCAAGAAATGATATCAGTGAAAGACATTTACAATTCGTCTATCAATCAATAAAAGTATTAAACGAATTTTTAGCTCAATACAACAGAAAAGTAAATAAGTTTATATGCGAAGTTGATGAAGCGATTAATTATATACAGAATAAATATGAGATTAATAATATTTACTCATATGAAGAAAGTGGTACAATATTTACATGGGAAAGAGACAAAAAACTTAAAAAGAAATTTAATCAATATAAAATTAATTGGTTTGAATTTCAAAAAAATGCTGTAATAAGAGGTAAAAAAAATAGAGATGGTTGGGACAAGTATTGGTATGCTTTTATGAACCTTCCTTTATTTCAAAATTCTTACTCAAACTCTGAGCTAAATTTTAAAGTAAAAAAAAGTTTATGTGATATAAATAAGTTCATTTTCTTAACCAAATACTCAAAAAAATTTCTTCCTGCTGGATTTCTGTATGCTAATAAGTACTTGAATTCTTTTTTGCAAAAAAGAGGTAAAAATTATTCGAAAAATATTTCTAGTCCACATCTGAGTAGAGAGTCTTGCAGTAGATTATCAATTTATTTGTCATGGGGGAATATTTCCGTTAGAGAAGTATACCAAAAAACTAAAAGCTCACAACTTTATTTGCTATACAAACGGCCCTTTAATAATTTTTTGATTAGACTAAAATGGAGGTCACACTTCGTTCAAAAATTTGAGGTTGAACCTCGTTATGAGATTGAATGCATAAACAGAGGATATGAAAAAATGAAATATGATAACAACTCTTCTCTTTTAAAAAAATGGAAAAATGGAGAAACAGGATTCCCTCTCGTTGATGCATCTATGAGATGTTTAATTTCTACTGGTTGGATCAACTTTAGAATGAGAGCGATGCTAGTTTCATTTTTATGTCATCATTTAAATCAAGACTGGAAAAAGGGTGTGAACTACATGGCTAATTTATTTTTGGATTATGAGCCAGGTATACATTTTACTCAATTTCAAATGCAAGCAGGAACAACAGGAATAAATTCGATTAGAGTTTACAACCCTATCAAGCAGTCTAAAGAGAAAGATCCTGATGGAATTTTTATTAGACAATGGGTGCCAGAGTTAAAAAATATTTCAAATAATTTTGTTCATGAACCATGGAAAATGACAAAAATTGATTTAACACTACTAAAAGACTTTTCATATGCTAAGCCAATAATTGATCCAAGTTTAAAAAATAGTATAGTAAAAAAAGAGCTCTGGAAATTAAGATCTGATGAGTTGGTTAAATCTGAATCAAAAAGACTTCTTAAAGTTCATGTTAGAAAATAAAAAGTCACAGGCAGAAAATATAATTGAGAAAATTAAGTTTGTCAGTATGTACACGCTATCAATAATGTATTTCACTGTGGGAGTCAAACATTTTACAGAGCCAGAGTTTTTTAAAGCAATCGTACCTAATTATCTTCCATTTAAAGAAATGATAGTATATGTTAGTGGTGCTGCAGAAATAATTTTGTCAGTCGGTATATTGTTTAAAAAGTATAGAAAGCTGTGTTCCATTTTAATTATTATGCTCTTAATTTCTATATTCCCTGCGAATATTTTCTTGTTTTCAAGTATTGAAGCACAAGAATTTTTAGGAATAACTAAACAACAAGCATTAATCAGACTACCATTTCAAATTCCATTGATTTTACTAGCATATTGGCATGGCAAAAGTTCAACAAGAATATCTTATTCCATATTTTGTATTTTAATTTTTGTTCCAACAATTATTTACTTCGTTTCTATTTAGTTTAAATTTTAAACTATAATGCTTTATTTTATTTTTTTTGCATAACTTTGCGCTCTAAAATTTATACAAAATAACTAATACGCAGAATTACTATGAAAAAACTTATATCAATTTTTATCCTATCACTACTTTTTATTAATACTAAAGCAGACACGCATTATATAAATTCTGGAAACTTTTATTACAGCCCAAGTTCCCTAACTGTTGACGTCAATGACACGGTTGTTTGGCTAAATGTTCAAGGATTTCATAATGTCAATTTTGATATCTCAAGCACAACTGGTAATTCTTTCGGTAACCCAGTATCTTTCATATCAAACCCAACCGGAGCTGACACTATGTATATACACAAATTTACAGTTCCAGGCTACTATGAATACGACTGCTCTGTCGGTTCTCATGCAGCCAGCGGAATGATTGGTAATATAACAGTAAACGCAATTACAGATTGTAATGGCGTAGCTAACGGGACATCACTAACAGACACTTGCGGAGTATGTCAGCAAGCTTACATTTATAACTTTGTTACTCACATTCCAACATATCTTAACGACACATTCAATGTTGTATTAGGTCCAACTGAAATCCTAGTTATGCCAAATGATCCACAAAATCCTCTTTGGAACAGTAGTTGCGACTCATCAGTTTATGATATAATTTCAAATTCTGCTGATCATACAATATTAGAAATTGCTATCGATACTTGTGGTCTTGCTAGTACTCTAGACGGACCAGGACCATTCACTGTCTTTGCTCCAACTGACTCTGCTTTCAATGCACTACCTGCTGGTACAATATCAAGTTTATTAAGTAACCTTCCAGCGCTTATTGATATTCTTAAATACCACGTAGTTGGTGATAGTGTTATGTCTTCAATGTTGTCTAATGGTCAAACTGTTACTACACTTGAAGGATCAGATGTTACTGTTACCATCAGTGGTGGTAATGTCTATATTGAAAATGCAATGGTAACTATTGCTGATATTGTTGGGGATAATGGAGTTGTACATGTAATTGATGCTGTATTATTACCTCCTACACCATCTAATAGCGTTTATGATATAATTTCAAATTCTGCTGATCATACAATATTAGAAATTGCCATCGATACTTGTGGCCTTGCTAGTACTCTAGACGGACCAGGACCATTCACTGTCTTTGCTCCAACTGACTCTGCTTTCAATGCACTACCTGCTGGTACAATATCAAGTTTATTAAGTAACCTTCCAGCGCTTACTGATATTCTTAAATACCACGTAGTTGGTGATAGTGTCATGTCTTCAATGTTGTCTAATGGTCAAACTGTTACTACACTTGAAGGATCAGATGTTACTGTTACCATCAGTGGTGGTAATGTCTACATTGAAAATGCAATGGTAACTATTGCTGATATTGTTGGGGATAATGGAGTTGTACATGTAATTGATGCTGTATTATTACCTCCTACACCTTCAAATATTAACGAACTAAAGTCAGATGATAAAATAATTTACACAGTTGATATTCTTGGAAAAATTGTTGTCGGACGAGAGAAGAAGAATATGATTTTATTTGACATTTACGAATCTGGAAAAACAATCAGAAGATTAGTAATTAATTAATAACTAAACTTTTCCATAGAAAAAAGCCACTCTAAAGAGTGGTTTTTTTTTATCTTCAAATAATGAATAACTTAATCCCTGAAAAAATTATATGTATTACAGAGGAAACTACTGAAACAATTTATTTACTAGGGGAAGAAAAAAGATTAATAGGAATATCTGGGTTCACGAAAAGACCAAAAATTGCAAAAAAGCAAAAAGAAGTAGTATCAACTTTTTTAGATGCTGACATTGAAAAAATAATAGAGTTAGAGCCAGATTTAGTAATTGGATTCTCAGATATTCAGTCATCAATAGCAGAAAAACTAATAAAAAAAGGAGTAACTGTTTTAATTAATAATTATAGGTCTATTAGCGGAATTTTTAAAATGATATATAATGTAGGTTGTTTAGTTGGAAAAAATGAAGCATCTAAAGATTTGATTAATGAAATAAAAAATAAACATAAACAAATAGCTAATAACACATCCAAATGGAAAAAAAAACCAGAGGTATATTTTGAAGAATGGGATAATCCTCAAATCAGTGGGATTAAATGGGTGAGTGAGATAATACATCTTTGTGGTGGTAATGACATTTTTATTGAACATTCAAAAGAATCATTAGCAAAGGATAGAATAATAAGCTCTAATGATGTAATTAAGAAAAATCCAGATATTATTATTGCTTCATGGTGTGGAAAAAAAGTAAAAAAGGAAAAAATTAAAAAAAGAAATGGTTGGGAAAAAATTAAAGCTGTTAAAAATAACGAGATCCATGAAATAAAATCAGAGATTATCCTACAACCAGGACCCGCTTCAATAACAGATGGAGTTGAATTAATACACGAGATTTTTAGCAATTGGTATAAACGCAACATTGTTTCATAATAATATTATTGCAACTTTGTTTCATATTTATTGATTGTTAATTTATTTGATATTTTTGAAATATGAAAAATATAATTTTAATCCTGCTGATCATACTTACAAGCTGTACTCAGAGTACGAATAATTATGGTGAAATCATAACTAAAAACAATATAAGCAACTTACCATCTGTTATATCAGAACTGAAAAACTCAGGTCAAATAGAGACCACTCTCTCTGGAAAAATAATCTCAACTTGCCCTAAGAAGGGGTGCTGGATGAGAGTTGAAACTGGAAATGACACTCTTTTTATAAAATTCAAGGACTATGGATTTTTCGTTCCTAAATCTGGTGTTGATGGAAAAAAGGTAGTATTCAAAGGAACTGCCTTTTATGATACTGTTAGTGTAACTGATCAAAAACATTACGCTCAAGATGCAGGAAAATCTAAAGAGGAGATAGAACAAATAGTCGATGATCAATATAAGCTTTCTTTTATAGCGGATGGAGTAATAATAGAGTAGCGTGAAAAAAACCTTCATAATTTTTATTTCATTATTTCTGTTTTCGTGTTTCAACAAAGGAATAATAGATCCAAACGAAGCAAGTGAAATGGCATTAAACATGAGAATAATGACAAAAGAATTAGAAATTGCAAAGTATAAAATTGAAAACGATAATAAATTTGATAACATATCTTTTGATTTTAACAAAATACATAACCAAAAAGCAACAGACTCAACATTTTATACAGAAAGTTTAAAGCCAATGTCAGAGTCTTTTCACAGAACTGTTGAAAATTTCAATAACTTTCCAAACTTAGAAAACTACAACAATATAGTAACTAGCTGTGTTCAATGTCATAACTACACTTGCTCAGGTCCTCTTGTAAAAATCAATAAACTTTATCTTAACTAGTTGCAGAGATTGCATTTTCCTGAAATAATTGATTCGCTTTGATGAACCTCATAATCTGGTGTAATGTCAAAGCTTATAATTTTGTTGTTCAAAAAAGTGAGATTATTGCAATACATACAATAAAAATAAACTGATTGTTCAAAAGAATCCGAGCTTTTATTAATATTGCGATTTAAAGAAAGAAACTTTTTGTTTTCAAAGCTTAGTTCTTTAATTATTTTAAACTTTATTAGAACTTTAACTGTTCTATAGAGCGTTACTCTATCAAACTCTTTAATATTTTTTTTTATATCATCTAAACTTGAAACTTCATTTTCTAATAGAAATGCCAGAACCTCTTTTCTTAAAGGAGTAATTGAAAGACCTGACTTTTTTAGTAAATAATTAACTTTATTTATCATTAGTTTTTAGAAAACTGGTACAAAAAAGCGGGCTTATGAGGCACACCCTCCTGTCTTTCCTCTGTTCTTTTAATATTTTCAACTTTCAAGATATTTTTTCTAAAATTTCTTTTATCGAGTTTTTGATTTAAAATTATTTCATGCAGATTTTGAAGTTGAGACAATGTGAATTTTCGAGGCAATAAATTAGAGATAAACTCATTATTCATCTGATTTCTTAAAAACTCTATCCCTTTGTTTAATATTATATTATGATCGAAAGCCATATTTTTAGGCACATCATCTATAGATACCCACTCAACTTCAAAAGCGAAAGAAGATGGACCAGGCTTGTAGTCCTCCATTTTAACTAGAGCCATGTAACCTATTGTAACAACCCTCTCTTTTGGTCTTTTTCTATAAATATTTAACCAGTCTTGATCTTTTTTATGCTTTGTTCTGTTTGGGTTTCCAAAAGTGTAAAATTGCTTTAAAAAAACATCACTTAGTGAGGTTAAATTTTTTAGTATTCTTTTAGACGCGGTATTTAAATCCTCATCGTAACCAACAAGATCTCCAGGAAGTGCATATTGCAAATCATTATCCTTATTAATAATTTTCTTGATTAAAAGTGCCTTTAATTTTTGATCATCACTATATCCAAGAACTAAGCAGTCTATTGATAAATTAATTTGTTCCATATATCTATTTTACGTAAAAAGGGAAATTTGCTGTTGCAACATTTTTTTGTCCATCATCAGCATACACAAAAATTCTATAAGCACCTCTTTTCAATGGTGCTTTAAATTTCAAATTTCCATTCTCATTACTAATAATATTAATATTAACTTTTTCTAAAGATTTTTGAAAATCTCCACCTTCTACTTTTTGATAATTTTCTGGTAAAACTTCAAAATAATAATTCAATTTATCTCCCTCAGGGTCATAAATTTTTGTGCTCAATTCACAAATATCTTTTTTTGAGATTTTTACACTTTCATATCTTGTTTTTTGATTTAGTAAAATCTCATCAATTACAGGAGCCTTATTTCTATTTGAATTCTTCCAATTACCATTTAAAACATCTACACTTTGAGTTGCATAACCCTCCTTTGAAAAAATACCGTACCATGTTGGTGTTTCCTCTTGTTTGTGGCCCCAAAGAAAACAATAACTTCCAAGGCATAAATTACTATCATTTATAATATGACTGTATGCATTATTTCTAGCCTCGGCTTTTTCTTTGCTTGTAAGCTCGATTGATGCTTGCCAAGTAGTTTTAGATGACTCCCAATGACCAAATGGGCCCCATTCAGTTACCATATATGGCTTATCCCAGCAGGACTGTCTGATCATTTTTGATAAAGCACTGATCCCACCGTATGTATTAATTCCTAAAATATCAATGCTTGGGCATGATGTTTTAATTAAATAAGCCTCGGCAGGATCAAAGCCAGCAGTGACTGTCATAATAGGATGTTTTTTATCAACACTTTTAATCATCGCAGCAATATCCTCTACCGCATTCCATACTTTGAAGTTTTTGTAAAATAGATCCATTTCGTTTCCTACAGCCCACATAAGAAGAGCGGGATGATCTTTGAATTCATTTATTATTTTTTTAAATGATTCTAATTGTCCCTCTACAGCATACTCATCATCGTAATTAAAACCGTGTCTCTCGTGACCAACCCAAAGTCCTAAACAAACAGTTATTCCAAGTTTATGAGCATCATCAAGTATTTGCTTTGCATTATCAACACCCCATGTTCTAATTGAATTCCCTCCAATATCTTTGAGCTGATTTAAATACTGATATCCTCCAGCTCCCTTGACAAAATAATTCTCGCCATTTCTAATCAACTCGTATCCTGTATTTGTTTTTACAATATAAGTCCCTAGATCAAGCTCCTTACTAGCAAATGATTGGAAATAGATCAAAGAAAGAAAAAGTATTTGTATGCACTTTATCATTTAACACTTATTTTTTTTGTGAGAATATTGTTTTTAGAACGAATCATCATACTGTATATTCCTGAAGATAATTCTAAGCTGATATTATTTATAGAATTTGGATTGTAAATTCTTCCTTTTTTCACTAGTATTCCTTTGCTATCATATATGAAAAAATCAAATTCTGAATTATTGATACTACTTTTTATGAATAATTTATCATCAACTGGATTAGGAAAAATAGTAACAAACTGATCATTGAGTTCAATAGTGCTGGATGGAGATGAGGACAAACCAATATTGTCAATGTAGTATACATCAAAATTAACTACTCCCTGGTCGAGGAATAAGACAAATCTGTTGATATTCTGACCTGATACACTTGATAAATCGAATGGAAATTGCTGCCACTGATTAGCAGAAGAAATTGTTCTGTAAAAAGAAATAACTTCAGTTGTATCATCTTGAAAAGATATTTTAAATGGTCTAGGAGGTCCGTAAAGTTGAATTCTGAAAATATTATTTGAACTTAAATTAAGAGATCCGGCTGAGAAATTTGCAATTATAACATCTTCTCCATTTGAATCAGGAACTCTTGTATATTTGGCTGAATACTTGCTTGTATTAATTGAACCAACGGCAGGATTATAGCTTTGTAATAACTGACCACTCACATATCCAAAATTAATATTCCAATTACAGTCCCAATCTTGAAAATCAGATTGAGGATTGGAAATGAATCCATTACATGGCCCATTTACTTCCGGCCCCATTAGATTATCAAAATAATAAGTATCATCTGTATTTGTTGCAGGATTGAATAATAAAATAATTGAAGTAATACCCACATTTGATAAACTAGGATCAGGTTGACCATTAAATACAAGCTCTACAGTTTCCCACTGATTAGCTACAGTAGTAACTCCAATATATTCACTGTGTCTTCCAGTTGGATAATTTGTAGGTGTAGCGGTTGTTGAATCCTCAAGAGTAATTTGTATTGGTATGCCTACTGCAGGACTATAAACATCAATTTTCATTTTTTTAGCTCCTGAAATATAATCTGAGACATCAAACATTGGTCCATTTGCGATAATTTCTAACACATCATAAGTTTCAGCAATATTCCTTTCGTATTTAGCACAAAATTCAGATGAATTTACTGAATTCGGAGAGGGGTTTGCAGTGTTAATTGTCATCACCCCATGAATAAAGTTATAATACCCTATTCTTTTTTGCTCAAAATCATCCCATATTTCTTGTGATAAAATAGTTTGAATTGAAATTAAAGAAAGTGTGATAATTGCAAAGATTTTTTTGATCATTTTATTATTTTTTTGTGATGTATAATTTAGTTAATTCTATATTGGTATCTTCTTCAAAGCTAAAAGATATTTGTTTTAATCTTTTAAAATCAATTTTAGATTTTCTAATTGGAAATTGTTTAAAACTCAAAGTGATTTTGCGAGATTGACCTTTTGTATATTTTCTTCCCTCTTCACTGCTCAATGACATTTTTTTTCCATTGTAATCTTCAAAAACGATATCAAATGGCTTATATGAAACTTCATTAAATTCCATCTCCAAGAACAATCTTTTAAAGTCATTACTTAAGTCAGTGTACATCCAGCTATTCCAACTAATGGCTATATTTTTCCAATCACAAATATCACTTTCAATTGAAATATTTATCGATTTTTTTTCTGTATTAATTTTAAAATTTGAACAATATCTCTCATCAATTCCAAAAATAGCTTCTTTATTAACATCTAGTATATTAATGGGAAATATTGTATCCTGAATGGTTAATTGAGCCGGTACTTTTTTATAATTAAAATCAAATGGGACTAGCCTTATTTCATCAATATATACATCAACTATATTAAATGCTTGTAACATTATTTGTTTAATATTTGTTAAATCTATTTCATCGTTTATATCATATGAAAAAGTGGAGAGTGGGATAATAATTTTTGTCCATTCGTTTCCAATTACACCACCCTCGATTCCTAAATAATTTGCAGTTGCATAACATTGTTTGGATGAATAGTCTTCTAAAATAAAAACAATAGGCAAAGCATATATTGGATTACCATCTACTCTAGCATAAAACTCAATTGCTGCATGCTCTAAAGCAGGTGCAATATTTTTACCTGCCCAGGATGCCCATCCAATACCCATCCCTATCCATTCGCAATTCATATTTTTAACTTGTAGATGAATTGAATTTTTTGGCTTTCGAACTTTAACATTTAATGAAATCTCTGGTAATTCACTAGACATTTCAGTATCAGAAAGTTCATCATTATTTCTTATTTTTTCTTGTCTTATCATTTCCATATTCATAGACTTATCTAGAGTTGAATATGTAAAAGATTTACAGTCATCTTTTTCAATACCCCATAATTCATCTGTTCCACCTGATGAAAAGATTTCAAGTGCAGTGAAACCCTTTATTCCTTCATTATTTTTTATTTCTTTTTTATACAATGTTTGTTTTGAAACAGAGCAAGAACTAATAAGAAATATTAATAAAATTCTTTTCATTTACTTTTCAAGTATTGGTTGGTTTTTTGTCCAAATTAAATAGTCTATATCAGCCCGTGCTTGTGGATCGCTTTCAGGTGTTGATGACCACATTGTGGGGTCAGAAAGAACAAGTGTTCTTACTTTAAATACTTTATCCGGCTCCTGAACTGAATTACCAAGATTCAAAGAGGGCATATCACTATATCTTAGTGAAATCATCTTCCATCCATTCCAATTAACAGGTATTTCAAGCCCGTACATATCCTCTGAACTCGAATCATAATAATTATCTAGATTCTCGTCTTCGTATATCTCTATTTTAAATAAAGTATTCGGCTCATTTAATGAATTTACTGCACTATCACTGTAAATCATAAGGTTTAAAAATGTTAAAGAAGGATCGGGTGAAAGAGTATTTGGTTCCAACCAATGTTGAGTGTAAAAATCTATATATCCAATTAACCAATCCCAATCACACCAGCCTATTTGCTTTAAATATCTATTTCCTTCTGATGGATTATCACTCTCAATGGATTTAGTACATGTGGACTGAAAAAAATTAGTGAAGTTAGGATTAAATCCTCCTTCGAAGTCAGTTATCAGCACTGACTCCTCATCATTATACTGCTTGGGATCAGAAACATATAATTGTGTTGAAAAAGTTGTATCACTCTCAACAAAAGATAGTGTTACATCACAGTTTTCTGAAACAAAAAATGGTAATATTGTTGTATTTCCGTTCCAAGTTGAGTTTTGAATATTCAAATCTTTTGAATATCCAATAATTTCTTTTCTAGATCCTGAAATATTACCTTCAATAGTAATTTTCCAGTTCATTACCTTAGAAAATTCTGCTTGAAAAAACATACTATTTTCTTGTTCAAAGTTTATTGTATCAGCGCTATTTGTAAAATCCTGCCTTAACTCAAAAGGCCCAAACACATCATTTAAAGAGGGTCCTTCAAAGTCATCTTTACACGAAATTATAAGTAGTAAAATTGATAAGTATTTTATTGTTTTCATATTTAAAAGTCTATGTTAAACACAAAAAGGATTCTATTAAATTGAAGATCCTCATCGCTGTTTATATTATTTGTGTTGTTTGTAAAATTATATTGTATGTTGAAATAAGTTTTTTTATTAAAATCATACTGTAGTCCCAATGAATAAATATTTTCATTTGAATCCATTATTATCTCTGAAAATGATAAGATTTCAGTATAGTCATTTCTTATTGTTCCAAACTCATTTCCTTTTGCTATATAATTAAAACCTGAAAAATTAAAGCTTGTTTTCTTAAAAAACTCTACATTGAAGCGATAACTAAGCAAGTTAGTGGTTAAATCTATTTGTTCATAATCATTTCCTAATCTATCAACTTTACTTTGATCATAGGATATTTTTAAATTTGAGTTTTTTAAGTTAGTTATCTCATCAAGCTGAATAGTTGCTGATGCTGATGCATAAGAAAAATTTCTTTTCTCATCTGTACCTTGTCCAATAATTTCTGAATAGAAATTTAATTTAGAATTCAAGTAAACAAAATTATTATGGTTATATGAAATTATATTCTTAATTCCAATTCTGTTAGGAGTAGCATCTCCGAACGGTGAAATAGGTTCATATTTTACATTATGATCCATCATTAAGGGACTTAAATTTTGATTATAAATTTGAGGGTCTGATAAAATATCATAAAAGCTTATAGGTCGTAACTTTTGAATATTACCAATATATCTGTATGCAGATGGAGCACTATTAAAATTAATTCTCTTTGTTTGAGCTCCCAAACTCCTGTAATCAGGTCCAACAAAAAGTGCTGTTGTATTTAACTTTAGAAACTTGTTTTTTAATACAACATTAAAGCTATTGAAATAATCTTCTAGCTTGGAAGATAACTGGCTATTTTCCCAAAATAATGAGGATTTCCCAACCTCATTATTAAGTTTTAAATTAAATCCATTAATCTTTTTCTTAAAAAGAAAAATGAAAGAGAAAATTGGATTTCTAATTATTTCACTTTGCAAACTTGTGCTTTTCATCTCAAATGAATTATTAAAATTAAATTGAAGTTGAAAATCATTTTGAATAATGGCATTAGAGGTGAATCCTGTCATCAACAACTCCGGATTAGCAAGCCATTGTTGCCCTTTAATTCTTGATGTAAAAAAGTCTAATGATACAGCATCTATATAATTATAGAAGTCCAATTTCATATTTGCCTTAAAAGCATGCATCCTCCAAAAATTCTTGTAGTATAAATTTTCCGAATTTATAAGATCATCATAGGCTTTTAATGCAACAAACGAAGACCTTTCATAAATTTCGCTTTCATAATTATATAATGTAAATTTTGATTGTTTCAAAAATATATCCCCAAGTTCAATTGAGAGACCATCACTTATGACTGATTTGAGTGAAAGTCTTCTCAGCTCAACAAAATTATCTTGACCCCAAAATCCCTCAAAATTGTTCCTAAATCTAACCTCAGAAAAAACCTCAACATTATCATTTGGATTAAAATGAACGCCTAAGTCCAGAGCTGTATAACCAGAAGATTGATGTAGTGAAGAAACGGTGTCATTTTCTAGATGATTATCAGTTAAAACGTCTCTGTTGTATATTGCCCTTGCCTTTCCATCAAACCATATTTTTGATTTAGTCTGAGTTAACGCGTCAAGTGACATGATTAAGCACGCAAAAATTATAATATTTTTTTTCATAAATTAATTTTTAATTCTACTGTAGTTTCACTTACATTTATTTTGTTTAAGCTGAAATTTTTATCATAAAAATCATAAAAGAAATGACGCAAATATAAATGCAACCCATCATTGAGCTTATAATCTAATCCAAAACCATATTGATTTATATTTTGATGTCTAGCTTTAAAACTTGGCTCATAATCATTGTAATCATCAAAAAGTGGATGTTCAGAGTCAGTAATATTGAGAGGGTTTTCAATATCTAAATCTGTAAATCTATTTGCCAAAATACTTTCTAAACCAAACTTTGCGAGCACATTAAGTCTTTCTGAATAATTATAAACTAAATCAATCTGAGTGCAAAATTGCTTCAAAAATGCTTCGTCATTAATAATCGGTAATAAAGTAAGATAATCTTGTGCAGTGTTATAATTTGTTAATGAAAAAACATAAAAATCCTTATTCATTATTTTACCCTTGAATTTTAAATGTAAATCAGATGCAAAGTAATATTTATCAAAATTCATATTTCCTTCACTATCGAAAAGTGAGGATAGTTCATATCCAGATTCTGAAAAAATAGTGTCTTGTATATTAACATTTTCGTAAACTCCTCGGTAATATGAATTAAATGTTCCATATGGATTAAATCCAGTTTGGAAATAAGAAATCCTAGATAAAAAAAGACCAGAAATTATATGACCGTATGAAAGATTTGATGAAATCCTTTCAAGTTCCTTATAAGCAGCCACTGCCAAAGTTATTTTTAAATTACCAAATTCCATTTCTCCACTTAAACTACCTCCAACTCTATTATTCGCCAAATAACCCACTGAATTCATTGGCCCACCAAAACCTGCTAATACAGTTGGGTTTGTTCCATTATCGATCACTGTTGTGCTAATTAAATCTACAACTGATGCATTTTGTATTGCAGAATTAACATTTACAACTTCAGGCTCTATATATGAAAATTGAAATAGAAATGGAAAGTATGTATAGCTTCTGGGAGTTCTTAAATTAAACAGGATAGCTGTTCCGTAGCTAGAGTTATCTTGATTTCCAAAACTACCTATTCCAACCTCTCCAAATACATCAAGCTTATAAAGCTTAGTTTGATATTCAAGAGAATTAACATCAAAATAATTAAACTTCACATTTGTGGAGTCTGTAAATGTTGAGGACCTGAAATAATTATATGCTATAAAATTAGAAGAAAAAATATTCTTAATGTTTATTCCATAGGAGTAGTCATCTTTTCCATTTCCAAGAACTCTCGTGTTATTGTTCTGAGTTTTTCCAAGAATTGATGTAAAAGTAAAATCAGAATTACCTGGACCCTGTATTTGAGAACCAGTCATTGTTACGCCTTTAAACGCAACATTACCAAATCTAATATCTTGTTCAATGGTTCCATTATTAAAATATTGAGAATATTTCTGAGTAACATTATCAAAAATTGGATCATATGGAGCCCTATCAAACAAGCTGTACCTTAAATAACCCTCCTCAGCCCATACTGTTAATTTACTTTGCCTATACCATGATATACCACCAATTTGAAATCCTAACTTTACAAATCTTGTATGTATTGTTGAGTAAATATTACTACCTAAGTTAAGGTCAAATATATTCGAGGATGAGCGAAAGTCTCCACTAAAAGGACTATTCAAAATTAAATCCGTTCCAAAAGAAACATCTTTTGTTGGACTACCTGAAATTGTCATTAAAAGCATTGGATCTCTGTACCCTGTTCCAATTGAAATTAATGTCTTTTGTGGATATTCACCAGAATAATAATTGGCAATATCCAACGGGTACACTTCTTCAAAATTCCTAATGTAGTTAAAAAACCTAAAATTACCACCAATTCTCAAGTTATTGCTGGCGTTTTTAACACTAGCTGGCGTACTTGAGAATAAAGAACTACTTTTATTTAATATCTCAACAGAGTCAGTGTCATTTTGTGAAAATGAAAATTCACAAATAAAAGAAGTAATTAATATTATATATATTTTTTTCAACTTTTTATCAAAGTAAATTCCTCTTCAAGTTGGTTAATAAATATTGAAAATTTTCCATTCTCACTCATCCACTTATTTTCTATTCCAAAAAATCTTAAATCCTTTTCACTGAGTGTAAAATTCACAGTTTTCTTTTCTTTGGCAGATAGCTCAATCTTTGTAAATCTTTGCAGCTTCTTAAGTGGCGGAGCTATTGTAGCATAGTGATCTCTAGTATATAATTGAACTACTTCTTTTCCTGTAACATCGCTTGTATTTTCTACATCTACAGAAATAATAATTTCCTCTCTTTCATTAATCTTTTTCTTATTGATTTTTAAATTAGAATACTCAAAATTAGAGTAACTTAAACCAAAACCAAAGTCATATTGAGATTGATAAAAATCATTACTCCATGTGTTGCCATTTATAGTTTCAGTTTGCTTGTAGTCATAGTGTAAAATGACTTCTGGATATAATGGATATGTATATGGTAATTTTCCACTTGGATTGATATCCCCAAATAAAATATCTGCTACAGCAACACCACCTTGATCTCCTGGCAAGTACGCATTAAGTACAGCATCAAACTTAGGCTCAATATCTCTGATGATTTTCGGTCTACCTTGTACTAAAACTAAAATTTTGGGAACATTAAAATTTTCTAATCTTCTAACCAGATCTTTTTGTAGAGCTGTCATTTCAAGAGTATTTAGATCCCCAGGTCTCTCTGTTGATGGTAATTCACCTAAACAAACAATTATATAATCACAGCTTTTAGCAATATTCAAAAAATTAATATCAGAATTGAATTTCTCAGATTCATCTCCATCTTTCATAACAAAATCTATTCCGTTGATATGATGAACTATTCCATTGTTCTTTTTGTTTACTGCATCTAATATTGTTGGAAAATCATTATTGTATTGGTTACTAATAAACTTATTATTTTCTGATCCAAGCCCTTGCCAGGTATGAGTCCAAGCACCATTTAGACATATTAATGAATTGGATGTTGGTCCTACGACAAGAACTTTTTTGTTCTTTGAAAGTGGTAGAACACCATTGTTTTTAAGAAGAGTAATTGATTCTGTCGCTGATTTATAGGCTTTGTTTCTAAATTCAGCAGACGCAAATTGATTATAGTTGTCCAACTTATTGTATGGTTTCTCAAACAAATTCAAATGATATTTAACTCTTAATATTCTTCTCACTGCATCATCCAATCTATTCATACTTATTACACCTTCATTCACAAGCTCAATAAAAAGATTACAATACTGTTTGTAATTTGGAGAAAGTGGAACCATACTCATATCAACTCCTGCGTTTATTGCTGTGGCAATTGCTTGCTTTAGCGTTGAATCAGTTAAATGCTCACTGTGAAGCTTAATTAAATCTTCCCAGTCAGAAACTGAAAAACCTGAAAATCCCCATTGGGTTTTTAGAACATCTGTTAAAAGATACTTATTTGCATGACCTGGTATACCATTAACCTCTCCACTATTAATCATTACTGTTAGGGCGCCATTGTCTATTGACTCTTTAAACATTGGAAGATAATACTCTTCCATAGTTCTTTTGGGAATCAAGCACGGTGTTCTATCCCTTCCTGTGGTTGGATAGCTGTAGCCTACATAATGCTTTAAGCAAGCAGCAACATGTAAACTATCAACCCTTGAACCGGAACCTTGATAGCCATTAACTAGTGCTGATCCCATTTTTTTACCTAAATAAACATCCTCTCCAAATGTTTCAAAGAATCTAGACCAAATTGGCTTTCGTCCCAAATCTAAAACCGGAGAGAAGTTCCACGGTATACCTGACGCTCTTGTTTCATAGGCAGTTACTTCACCCATCACTTTGGCGTGTTCCACATCCCAGGTAGCAGCAAGTCCAATTTCTTGTGGAAATAATGTGCTATTTCTTGTGTAGGTAACACCATGAATTGCGTCAATACCATAAATAATTGGAATACCAAGTTTTGAAGACATTGCCTCTGTTTGCACTGTTTTGATTATTTCATGCCATCTTTCTAAATCAAAAGTATGATTTGAAACATTTAGAATAGAACCAATTTTGAAATCATTTATTGCTATTGACAATTTCTCCGGATCAATTTCATGAGGCCAAATCAATTTATTTATTGAATCAGTTTTCATTAATGCGCCCAAAGTAACCTGACATGTCTGTCCAACTTTATCAGCAATCGTCATTTTTTTTAAGTGTGAATTAATCTTGCTCTCAATTTCATCATCAAGTATAAAGTTCGTTTTAACTGTATTATTTTGACATGAGTAAAAAATTATGACTACTAGAACAAAAGCTATTTTTTTCATTTTTCTATATTTTTTTATTAATTATATTTTTAAAAAATTCTACTTTATCATTTTTAACAAAAGAATGATATGTTTTTTTTCCAATTTGATTTGTTGTAATTATTCTTCCAGGAACATTTTTAATTGAATTACCAGCTATGAATTTATATAAACTCAGTGCAACTAAATATGAACCATCAGGACTTGGATGTTTGTCATCAGAAAACAAATTAATCTCTGGCTTTATTGTCCTTGATAAATTAAATATCTCACCCACAGGACAAACTCTAACATTTAATTTTTTGCCTAAAAGCTTGTATTGCTTGGAGATAGTATTTATCATATTAATGTCTGAGCTATACGCCCATGTCATTAA
Source organism: uncultured Bacteroidota bacterium (assembly GCA_902597195.1). GTDB lineage: Bacteria > Bacteroidota > Bacteroidia > Flavobacteriales > BACL11. The sequence goes on from CACJWV010000009.1 coordinate 24,452, forward strand.
TAAAATAGGTTCAGCACCTGACTCTTTAACAATTTCACAAAAATTAGTACCATATGTTCTAAAATCTTCCAATTTATTTATAGTTGCTAAGCTATGGTCGTGCATAATTACATAATCCCAACTTTTATTTTTAATGAGCTCTACAGCTTGTGATTTTTTTTCACCATACCAGTGGTCTTTTAAACTTGCACCACTTTCTGTTGCACTATGCACATCAAATATTATACCTTCACTTTCAGCTATTTTTTCAAATAAAGTTGGCATATTCCAGTAAAAGCTAAAACTATTTCCTATGAAAAGAACACTTTTCGCACTCTTAGCATCCTGTGAATGACAAAAAAATGGAAAGAGTATTATGATTAAAAGATTTCTCATCTATCTAAAAACATACCAAATAACAAATACAGATATTATAATTAAAACTGTAAGTACTTTATCTGTTTCTATTCCATTTTTAACCTCGTCAGTTTGAAGAGCAGATTTACTGTAAACTAAATCTTTAATTTTTTCATAATCTGGCTCTTTTGTTAAATAACTAACAATAATCATAATTACGGAACAAAGAATAAATAAATTTAAAGCAAAGTGTAAAAAATGAATGTTCGTGATAAAATTTTGTATTCCATATACTTCAAGAACTAGTCTCAAAACTCCTAGAACAGCACCTGTATAAAATGCAGTCATTACACCTTGAGAATTTAATCTTTTAATAAATAAGCCTAACAAGAAAGCAGCAGCAATTGGTGGCGCGACATAAGCTTGTATTCCTTGAATGTATTTAAATAGTCCACCTGCCGACAAAGACTCTTGAAAAGGAATCCACAAAATTCCTATTGCAACAAGAAATAATGTTGCAATTTGTCCAACTCTTACTAATTTCTTCTCAGATGTATTTGGCTTGTATTTTTTATAAATATCAACAGTAATTAAAGTTGAACATGAATTAAAGACAGAAGAAAGTGAGCTCATCAGAGCCGATAAAATGCCTGCCGCAACTAATCCTCTTAAGCCAGCAGGAAGCATAGCTTGTACCATTACTGGTAATGCAGCTGCTCCGTCACCAATTTGGTTAGCAAATTCTAAGTTTGTTTGTGAATATGTATATGCAATCATTCCAGGAACAACAAACAAAAACATTGGAGTTAACTTTAGGAAACCTGCGAAAATTGTAGCTTTTCTAGCAGTAGAAATATTTCTGGCAGCTAAAGCTCTTTGTACTATAAATTGATCTGTACACCAATACCATACTCCCAAAATTGGAGCTCCAAATAGAATAGCTGTCCATGGATAGTCAGTGTCATTTGCTGATCTCCACAAGCTCATTGCCCCATCTCTAGACGTATCAACCATTTGTTGCCAACCTCCTATTTCTTGCAGCCCAAAGACAGTTAGCATTAAAGATCCTCCTATTATTATAAATAACTGTATTGCATCAGTGTAAACAACAGCCTTTAATCCTCCGAAAACAGTATAAAGTCCTGTTACTAAAACTACAATGACTGCTCCTAGCCAAAAATTAATTCCTAAAAGACTTTCAAAGACTATTGCACCAGCAAAAATAGTAACTGAGATTTTAGTGATAACATATGCAAATATTGATAAAACCGATAAATACATTCTAGCAGATGATGAAAATCTTTTTTCCAAAAACTCCGGCATCGTTATTACTCCACTTTTATTATAAAACGGTACAAAAACCCATCCAAGCAATAATAACATAAAGGCGGCTAAAATCTCAAATTGAGATTCAATCAAACCTCTTTTGAAACCACTTTCAGCTAAGCCTATGAGATGCTCAGACCCAATATTTGAAGCAAATAATGAGGCTCCGACTATAAACCATCCAAGGTTTCTATTAGCTAGAAAATATTGAGAACTATCATCTTTTTTTCTAGACGAGTAAAGTCCCACAAAAAGTATTAATGCAAAATATATTGCAACTACTATGTAATCAATTGTAACCATATTAAATTTTTAAAATTTTTATTGTTCTATTATTTATTTTGTTTTTGCCCTGAAGAAAGTAAACTCCCTTATTTAAATTGGAAAGATCAATTTTTGATTCAAAAACATTTTCAAGCTCCACTACTTTCTTACCTGATGTATTAAAAATTGATATTTCATTAAAATTTTCATCTAACATAAGAAAATCATTAACTATAATAGATTCATAGTTATTATTTATAATTTCGTCAAGATTAGTAGGAGAGCAAACTGGCGTACATTCATTCCATTCGGGACATATATTCATATTTTCAAATACTACAAGCTTTCTATCAGTATATCCAAAATTAGATATTGTACAAAAGTCAAGTGGATCTAGATTTTCTTGTACTGACCAATTGTCTACACTATATTTAAATTTGTATTCACCCTCAGTTAGAACTACAGTTGTTGACCAGATATTATCAGAATCTGCATCAGTCATGGGCCAACAATTGCCACACCAATTATTAAAAGTACCATTGACCTCAGGTGTTGTAAAGTTAAATCCTACATTGTTCATATCAATATTAAATGTAACATTATACTCACAGGTACTATTATCAATATTTGCATTTTGATCATAGTTAAGTGCGGTTGGATCCGTACAGCCTAATACTCCATTTGATTCGTAAACTCTAACATAATCAACCTCAATGTTATTTGGAAAAGCTGAATTACTGTTAGGACCATTGTTATCAATTGCTAGATTAAGTATAATATACCAATTGTTTGAGTTAAAGGGCCAACTATGTTGGTTTGGAATAGTTGGAAAGCTGGCAGGAGTAACTTGAAAAACTTTATTACCATCTACATACCAAGCAATGTAATCTTCTTCCCAAATAATGCTGTATATATGAAAATTACTAGAGTAATTTGAGGAGCTGAATGTCTGGAAGTTCTGAAAATTTGAGTAACTGTTAGCACAAGAACCAATATGTGCAGCCCCTGTAGTCTCGTCTGTAGGTGTATCTCTTCCCCATTGCTCCATAATATCTATTTCTCCATCACACGGCCACTGACCATTTTTAGGTAAAAGCCAAAAAGCCGGCCAGAAACCTTCTCCATCTAAAGTCTTTATTCTTGCTTCTACTTTTCCATACTTAAAGTTAAAGTTGTTCTTAGTAGAAATTCTTGAGGAAGAATAGTAATAAGTATTGTTCCAACTATCAACTAAACCCTGCGGTTCCTGTTGAACTATAATTTTTAATGTGCCATTACTAACTATTGAATTTTGTGGTTGATAGTATTGTAATTCACCATTACCCCAACCCCACATATTATTTTGTGAGCCTGTACCAATTTCATGTGTCCATTTGCTTTGATCAACAACGTTTGAATCGAATTCATCACTCCAAACTAGATCCCAAGTTTGTGTGTAACCTGTTAAAGGGAAGATAAAGAGAATAAGTATTTTAATTGTTTTTATCATGCGATATATAAGTAAAAATAATTAAAATAATGTAAGTGTATATATTACACAGTAACAATTATTAAAAAAAAGAGGGAGTATAAAACTCCCTCTTTCTAATTAATATTTGACTTACTCTTTCTTACTGTAGAATCATCTTCTTATTAATCACTCCAGCCTCTGTCGTAATCTCTAAGAAATATATTCCCTTAGTACTTCTTCTTAAGTC
>CACJWV010000010.1 GCA_902597195.1 uncultured Bacteroidota bacterium
GTTGTTTAAAAACATCAGAGATACTTTTCCCAATAGTACTTTAATTGGAGCTTTCGCTGTTCTTAATAAAAGAAAAGGTCTAGACCAAATTATAAAAGTGCTTCCATTACTAAAGAACCATGTGCTTGTTGTTTTAGGTGATGGACCTTTAATGTCAAAGTTGACAGCACTTTCAAGAAAAATAGGTGTAGATAATCGTTGTTTTTTCTTGGGTTACAAAAAAGATGCCAACAGATACATGCAATACATTGACATTTACGCTTTACCTTCTTTTTCTGAGGCGTTTCCACTATCTCTTATTGAAGCTTGTTATTCTGGCATATCTTCAGTTTGTTCAAGTATACCTGTACTAAAAGAGGTTTACACTGATGATGAAGTCACATTTTTTGAATTAAACAATATTAAAAGTTTACAATATGCCATAGAAAGGGCTACTAAAGAAAAGGAGAGGCTGGGTTCAAATGCTAAAAATAAAACAAAAAACAATTACAGCATGAAACAAATGATTGAAAATTATAAAATTGTTTATGAAAATATAATTAATTAATATGAAAAAAATTTTAATGACAGGTACGAGTGGTTTTATTGCTTCATACTTATATACCAGATTCTCTGAGGATGGTTTTGAAATTTTAGGACTTGACAAGAAAAAACCAAATGATTCAAGAGTTGAAAACTTTAAAGTAGTAAATATTCTTGATAAAAAGAAATTGCACAATGTTTTTCAAAGTTATCAACCTGATATAGTTTTGCATTTAGCAGCAAGAATTGATTTAGGGATAGGTGATACAATTGATAATTTTCAAGATAATACTGTTGGAACAAAAAATATTGTTGATGTATGTAACGAAACTCCATCAGTAGAGAAACTTTTGTTTACCTCTACAATTTTAGTTTTACCTAGGCGTATTAATCCAAAATCTGATACTCATTTCGACCCCAAATCTCCGTACGGTGAAAGTAAAATGATTGGAGAACAATACATAAGAGAAAATTTAAAAGCAGACTGGATAGTTGTACGCCCTACGTCGATCTGGGGACCGTCGCCCGGATCTCATTATCAAATTTTCTTTGATAAGATTTTCCAAAAGAGATATTTTAACATTAACGGATATGATCCTAAAATAACCTTTGGATTTCTTGGCAACTTTTATTATCAAATTTTTGAGTTACTTAATGAGAAAGATGCCATTGGTAATGTTTTTTACATTGGTGATTACAAGCCTGTAAGGGTTAGATATTGGGCTGAAATTATTAGTCAAGCTTTTAAAAATGGGAGAATTAAGAGTTTGCCATATTTTATAGTAAAATTATTAGCTTTGACTGGAGATTTATTATTCTTTTTCTTTAAGTATAAAGGCTTTCCTATGAACTCATACAGATTAAATAATTTAATAATTGATAGGATCTATAATTTAGAAAAAACAAGTAAAATCGCTCCAAATCTCCCGTTTACGCTAGAAGATGCAGTAACAGAAACAGTTAATTGGTACAAAAAAAATATAAACAAATGATAGCAGTATTAATTCCACATTATAATGATAAAAGAATTTATAAATGTCTTCAAAAACTTAACTCTTTATCATTCAGAAAAAATTTAAAAATAATTGTTCAAGACTCTTCGAGTCCTATTGAAATACAGGAAAAAATTAAATCATATTTAAATGAAAATGACATCTTTTATTCTAAGAAAGATAGGGGTATTTTTGATGGGATAAATTTATTATTGGATTTAATTGATACTAAGTATTTTACTTGGATTGGATGTGATGACTTTATTGATGAAGACTACGATTATAACTCCGTACTTTCCCTATTAGAAAACGGGGCAGACATAGTTCAGTCCAATGTAATTTATTTTGACAATTCAATAAAAAATGTTACACGAAGAATTATTGCTTATGATAATAACTTTATTAAATACTCTTTAGGGGTTCCTTTTTATCATTTTGGAAGTACGATTAGGACAAGTTTAGTAAGAGATAATTCATTGAAATTTGAGATAGAGAAAAAAACTGCAGCTGATTTTGAATTTTTCAGAAAACTTCTCAAGCTTTCTAAATCCGGATCTGTAAAATGTAATACTTCGACTATATATTTGGGGGATGGAGGTAACAGTAGTGCGTCTTTTAATGCTAGATTGGAAGGGTACAATGATATTTTTCAGAGCTTTAAGAACATTAGAATATTATTATTTCCATTTTTTATGATTGTAAGAGTAATTTTTAAATTAAAATCAATAAAAAAATGATTTATATTATAGGTGGGTCTGGCTTTGTTGGGTCTAGGCTAATTTCCGAGATAGGTGAAAAAAACTGTATTAATATAGATAAAAATAAGAGTCCATTTTATAATTCAATTACAATCTTGGGGAACATCATGAATGCAAGCGAAATTAAAATTGAAAGTAATGCAAAGACTGTAGTTCTTCTTGCGGCTGAACATAGAGATGATATAAGTCCAAAATCTCTTTACTACGACGTTAATGTAGAAGGCACTAAAAATGTTTTAAAAAAAATGGACGATTTAGGAATTAAATCTATAATTTTTACAAGTTCAGTTGCTGTTTACGGCTTAAATAAAAATAATCCAGATGAAAATTTTCCAAAAGATCCATTTAATCACTACGGAAAAAGTAAATGGGAAGCTGAAAAAGTTTTAAAAGACTGGTTTGAAAGTGACCCAATAAATAAAAGTGTAACAATTATAAGACCTACTGTTATTTTTGGAGAACGAAATAGAGGTAATGTTTATAATTTGTTAAAGCAAATTTCATCAGGTAGATTTATGATGATTGGAAAAGGTTTAAATAAAAAATCTATGGCTTATGTCGGAAATATAGTTGGATTTATTCAGCATCATATTAGAGTTAATAAGTGCGGATTCCATATTTTCAATTATGTAGATAAGCCAGATTTTTCAATGATTGAACTTACTCAACTTATTGAAAAAAAAATGAAAATAAAATTACCCAAACAAAAAATTCCTTATTGGCTGGGAATTTTAGTAGGACACTGTTTTGACTTAATTTCATTTACTTTTCGTAAAAAAAATTCTATTAGTGCAGTAAGAGTTAAAAAATTTTGTGCTACGACACAATTTGAAGCATCTAGAGCTCATAAAATTTTTAAAGCTCCCCACACGCTTGAAGAAGGATTAAATAAAACTTTGGAATATGAATTTATTAATCCAAAAGATGATGAGATCCTATTTTACAGTGAATAATAATAGCCTTATTAAAAAGAAAGTTGTATGATTGCTGAATGTAGTCTGTAGTTCTTTGTAATCATTTGAGATTTTTTTTAAAACATCTTAAATTTTTTGTCAAATGAATAAGCTTATTTCAAACCATTTTCTTGTATTTTCAGACAGTTATTAGGATTATATAATTATTTTTGGTTTATGAAGAATTTTTATTATTTAATCATTTGCTTAATTTTTTTCAATTCTTGCACAACAAAAAATCAGTTAATTTATTTAAAAGATATTAAAAAGCAAGAGGCTAATTCATGGGTTGACATTCCTCCAGTTAAAGACAGAATTGAATCTGGGGATATTTTAAAAATTGATGTTAAAACTACAGTGCCAGAAGCATCTATTCCGTATAATGTATTAAGCACAGCTCGTATTCAAACTAGCACTAGCCTCGAGCTAATAAAATTAGAAGGATACTTAGTTGATGATAAAATGATGATTAATTTTCCTGTTTTAGGAGAGGTTAGTACTAATGATTTAAATGAAAAACAATTAGAAGAAAAATTAAAAAATCTTCTAATACAAGGCAATCATCTCTCCAATCCTACAGTCTTGGTTAGAAGAATCAATAGTAAGTTTACTGTTTTAGGCGAAGTTAAAAATCCCGGAACATTTTCATACTCAGATAAAAAAATTAATATCTTACAAGCATTAGGCTATGCTGGAGATTTAACAATAGACGGGAAAAGAAAGGATATCACACTTATCAGAGATGACAATGGAACAAGAAAGGCCTATAATATAGAATTAACTAAGTCTGATTTTTTAAATAGCCCTCTATTCAATATAAAAAACAATGATGTTTTAATTATTAATCCATCTTTTAATAAAGTTAAAAGTGCTGGATTTATAGGAAGCCCTGCATCAATTGCTACAATAGCATCGCTATTGTTAAACATCACATTATTAATAAACTTTTAATTAAATGGGGAGCTCGCACAATACAGACTTTAATAATTTTTACTCTGATGATGAATTTAGTTTTCAAAAAGAATTTTTTAAATATTTATACTACTGGAAGTATTTTATAATATCTGCTGTAATATTTTTCCTTGTAGCATACACATATTTGAGATACAGTGAAAAAATTTATGATACTAATGCAAAAATCCAAATAATCGACAAGAAGCAGACTTCAATGGAGCTACCAACAGCTTCAGAATTATTTTCTAAGTCCAAAATTAATCTTGAAAATGAAATAGAAATAATAAAATCAAATCCCATTTTAAAAAAAGTTATCAAAAACTTAAACCTTAAAATTCAAGTTTTTGAAATTGGAGATATTAAGAAAGCGTTAGTTGTTGATTACCCTTTTGAAATCACTCTTAAATCTGATCTTGATAGTTTAGTAAACCAAACTTATAGGCTTAATAAAACAGATAAAGGTTTTGAAATAATTGATTTTCAAAATGACGCTAAAAGCTATTATTTTAACGGAGCTAATAGTTTTAATTATAATCATGACTTACCTTTTGAAATTGTAAATTTCAATAAGAAACTATTTTCTAAAAGAGAGTGTGAGGGTTTTGAAGTTAATTTTTTGTCTGCAAATACTTTACTTACGAAATTAAAACGTTCTTTAACTCTTTCTGAGGTTGGTAAGGAGAGTGATATAATAGAACTAAATTTTAAATCTACAAATAAGGAATATTCAGAAAATTTCTTAAACGAGTTAATAGAGGTTTTTAATAATGATGGTGTAAAAGACCGTCAACTTATTCACAAAAGAACAATTGATTTTGTTAATGCAAGGTATTCATATCTATCATTAGAGCTAGACTCAATTGAAATTGCTAAGCAATTGTATAAAGTTGAAAATAGCTTGGTTGACTTGTCCGCTAACTCTGCAATTTCACTTGAAAAGAGTTCAAAATCTGAAGAAAGTATCTTGAGCACAGAAAATCAAATTTCAATAACAAATTTATTACTAGAAACATTAGCAAATGACAAATTAGGACTACTTCCAGCAAATATGGTAATTGAAAATAAAGAGATTAATTTGCTAATTTCAAAATACAATCAAATCATTTTAGATAGAAAAAAACTAATTTTAAGTGCTGGCTCTAATAACCCATCGACAAAACAACTTGAAACCACTTTAAGTGATCTTCGTTCAAATATTATTTATTCTCTGAAAAATAATTTGTCACAATTGAAAAATATTAAAAGTAAATTATCTAATCAATTTTATAAATATAATAATGAAATCTCTAATTTGCCTGAAAAAGAAAAAATACTAAGAGCTATTGAACGTAATCAAAAAATAAAAGAATCTCTTTACCTTTTCCTTCTTCAAAAACGTGAAGAGGCAGAAGTTAGTTATGCTGTAACTGAACCTAGTATTAAATTAGTTGAGTATGCTACTACAAAAAACAATCATGTTTCTCCCAGAACAAACTTAATATATTTAGGAGCTATTTTAATTGGGTTTTTACTTCCATTTACTTTGTTATACCTCATGTTTTTTTTCAACAGGAAAGTTTTTACAAAAGAACAAATTGAAGAACTTAAGCTTCCTATCTCAGTAGTAGGTGAGATTCCTGAAATTGATGATCAAAGTAATACAATTTTAAATTCAGCAAGAGAGAGATCTCCGCTCGCTGAGTCTTTTAGGGTCTTATCCTCCAAACTAAGATTTTATACTGATGAAAATAAAAAAGATGGACAAATTATTATAGTTTCATCAACGATTAAAGGAGAGGGTAAAACTTTTTGCGCAACTAATTTAGCTCTTACCAAAGCATCCCTTGGGGAAAGAACACTTCTTATCGGTGCTGATTTACATAACCCTCAAATTCACACATACTTAAATGTTGAAAAAAATCATGCAGGATTAGTTAATTATTTAGTTGACAGTAATTATGATTGGAAAAAAGCTATATTAAGATTTGAAGAAGTTAATTGTGATATACTTATTGGTGGTCAAATACCACCAAACCCCGCTCAATTATTAAATAATGGAAACTTTGAAAAATTGCTTAATGAAGCTAAAAAAGTTTACGACAATATTATAATTGATACTCCACCATGTTTGCTTGTTTCTGATACATTAAGATTAAGCCCATTGGCTGACTTATTAATTTTTGTTGTGAGATGTAATCATACTGATATAAATATACTTGATTTCATAAATGATTCATACTCAAAAGGTGTTATCAATAAAAATTCAATTATTGTATTGAATGGACTTGGATCAAAAGGAAAATATGGATACGGTTATGCATACAATTACAGCTACGGATACCGATATAACTACAGCTACAACTATAATTACGGATATGGTTATGAGTATAAATCTGAAAAAGATTAAATAAACTCTTTTTGTCTATTTTTTTTGTATTGCTTTACCAATTGAGTATACTTCAAAACCAATTTCCTCAAGAGCCTTCCTGTTTAATATATTTCTTCCATCAAAAACTTTAGCGGGCTTTATTAAATTAAAATATATTTTTTTCCAATCGTATTCTATGAACTCATCCCATTCAGTGATAATGGCAACTGCATGTGAACTATGAGTTGCTGAATAAGGATCTGAACAACTAGTCAATGCTTTTTTATTATCTTCTGTGGAGCGACTATTTAAATAATCTAAGTCAGAAAGCATCTGCTGTTTACTTACTTTTGGGTCATAAACACAAATGTTAGCTCCATTTTCAATTAAAATATCAGCAATATAAATAGCAGCAGATTCTCTGGTGTCGTTAGTGTTTTTTTTGAAAGACCATCCAAGCAAAGTAATCTTTTTTCCAGAAACCGTACCGAACAAAGATTTCATAATTTGCTTTGCAAATCTTGTTTTTTGATAATCATTTATCTTGATAATTTGACTCCAATAATTAGATACTTCATCTAATCCTAAAGATTTCGAGATGTATACTAAGTTTAAAATATCTTTTTGAAAACAACTTCCCCCGAAACCTACTGAAGATTTTAAAAATTTATTTCCAATTCTAGAATCCATACCAATAGCCTTAGCAACCTCTTCAACATCAGCTTCTGTTTTTTCACAAATTGCTGAAATACTATTAATTGAACTAATTCTTTGTGCCAAAAATGCATTTGCAACTAGCTTTGACAACTCTGATGACCAGACATTAGTAGTACATATTTTCTCTAAAGGAATCCATTGCGCATAAATATCAACTAGTTTTTGAATGGCTTCTTTACCATCTTTTGTTTGTTGTCCGCCAATCAATACTCGATCAGACTTAAATAAATCGTTAATTGCCGTACCCTCAGCTAAAAATTCTGGATTTGATAAAACCTCAAACTTTACCCCATTTCCAGTGCTATCTAAAATAGTTTGTATTGCTTCGGCTGTTCTAACTGGCAATGTTGATTTTTCAACAACAATTTTATTGTCTGTAGCAATTTCAGCTATTTTCCTTGCACACAACTCAACATATTTTAAATCTGCCGCCTGTCCTTTACCTTCCCCATAAGTTTTAGTAGGAGTATTAACAGCGATGAATATCATCTGCGCTTCTCTTATGCAGTCATCAACATTAGTAGTAAAAAAAAGGTTTTTACCTCTAGCTTGCTCAACAACAGATGGAAGGCCAGGCTCGAAAACTGGCAAATTATCTAAATTGGAATCATTCCAAGCATTGATTCTTTCCTCATTTATATCAACAACATTTACTTTAATATGTGGGCATTTTAGTGCAATGACTGACATTGTTGGCCCCCCAACATAACCAGCTCCAATGCAACAAATATTTTTTATATCCATTAACTAGTTTTGTGCAAAAATAATAATATTAAGATTAGTGGCCCAGAGAGGATTCGAACCCCTAACCATCAGAGCCGAAATCTGACATTCTATCCAGTTGAACTACTAGGCCTACCACAAAATTAAATGAATAAATCATATTTATAAATAATGTTAGTTTAAATTTGTATTGTGAGATATCTATTGTTATTTTTTTTAATCTGTAATCAAAGTTTTTCTAACGAAATAGGAACTTGGAAAAATTACTATTCTTACAATGGTGCAAAAAAGGTTTTTTACCAAAACTATCTAACTTTCTGTGTTACTAATAATGGATTGTTTAGTTATAATGATAATAATGAACTCTTTCTTTACAATAAATTAAACTTTACAAGTGATTATGGAATTGACAATTTAGCTTTTGGCTCAAATAAAATTATTATTTCATATGAAAATTCAAATATTGATATAATTGAGGATAATTTAACAACAAGTATCACTGACATAAAAAATTTAGAGATTGCAGGCAAAAGAATAAATAACTTAACGGTAATAGATAATGAATTATTCGTTTCCGCATCTTATGGTATATCTAAGATAAACTTAATTAAAAAAGAAATTAGTGATACATATTATCTTTATAAGAATGGAGAATCTCTTGAAATAAAAGATGTAAAAAAAATAGATAATTATTATTTGGCAGCTACAAATAATGGTGTTTTTAAAGCTGAACAGAATTCATTATTGAACGACCCGAATAATTGGAACCAGATTGATACTAACTCAAATGTTATCAAAATAGCTAATGGTTCAAAAATTATTTTCTTGTATGAAAATGAATCTGAAGTTAATTACAAAGTTTCAGAGGATTTATCCAATATTAGTTCCGTATTAATTAGTGCCAACGGTCTTAATGATATTACATACAGCGATAATAAATTTTTATTTGTCTATGAAAATTCAGTTATAAGTAGCATTAATGGTATTGACACTCTTGATGTTTATAATGAAAACTCGCGACTCGTGAAATTTAAAAGCGCATGCTACGATGATCAAAACAATATTTGGATAGCTGATAGTATAAATGGATTGATTAAAATAACTAATGGTAGTATAGAATCTACCATCCTTCCAAATGGACCGTCTTCAAATAATGTATTTGACTTGAACTTTTCTAATTCAAAATTGTTTATGTCTCACGGTGGACACTCTAACTATAGTGTTAACAATTTAAATTATCAGGGTGTGTCAGTTCTTGAAAATAACTCATGGGCAAATTATTCCTCACAGTTTCTTGGAAACAGTAGAGATGTTGTTTCAAGCACAACTAATGGTGATTATGAGTACTTTGCCTCATGGTATGATGGGGTTTCAGAAATATTAAATAAAAATCTTTCAAACAAATTTGGATATAACAATACTAACGGAATACTTGACACAACATACTACTCTAATAACAGAATCCAAATTTCAGACTTAAAATTTGACAATTATGGAAATTTATGGGGGTTAAATTCTCAAGTTCAAAAACCATTATTTGTGAAAACACCACAAAATGAATGGTATTCTTACTCATTAAATTTAGCTATTGAGGGATTATATTTTGATGAAATTTTAATAGATAACACTGGACAAAAGTGGGGCATAATTGCAAAGGGAAGTGGGAAGGGATTATTTGTTTATGATGATAACAATACAATAGATAATCAATATGATGACCAATATAAGTTAATCACAACAAGTGTAGGTCAAGGGGCGCTTCCAAATAACAATGTTAATTGCATAACAAAAGATAGAAACGGAGAAATTTGGGTTGGTACCTATGAAGGAATTTGTGTTTTTAATAATCCCTCTCTGGTTTTCAGTGGTTATAATTTTGATGCACAACAAATATTAATTACAGAAGGCGATTATGGACAATATCTTCTGAGTACTGAGTCTGTAAAATGTATAGCTGTTGATGGGGGTAATAGAAAATGGATTGGGACACTTGGTGCTGGATTATACTTGCTATCTTCAGATGGAACTGAAGAAATTCAACATTTCACAAGTGAAAACTCTCCTCTTCCGTCAAATAACATAATTGATATTGCTATAAATTCAAAAATTGGGGAAGTATTTATTGGCACAGACAAAGGCTTATTGTCATATACTAGCGATGCAACTGTCGGAGAGAACTCTCAAAGTAATTTAAAAATCTTTCCAAATCCAGTTAGACAAAGCTACAACGGCCTGATCACAATAGACAAGCTTTACACTAATGCCAATATTAAAATCACTGATATGAACTTTAATTTGATTTATGAAGGATTTGCAAATGGTGGTAGAGCAACTTGGAATGGTAGAGATATTGACGGAAATAAAGTGCCGACGGGGGTATATTTGATTTTTACTTCAGACGACATGGGAGATGAAAAGATTTCTGGAAAAATATTAATTATTAAGTAGATGTCTTACAGCTGTAAAGCCATCTCGTTGGGGTATAAAAAAATTAATTCAAGCACAGTAATTTGCACTCTGGTTACTGAGAAGTTTGGTTTAGTATCTTATTTAATTAAGGGATTTCAATCAAAAAAAAGTAAAACCAAAATAAATACTTTGGAACCCATGGGGTTGATTCAAATTAAATCTGCTCAATCTAAAAATAGAAATTTACAAAGGTTAGATGAAATACGACTTTTAGTTCCTCCAACAAATTTTATTTCAGCCAAACTTTTGAAGCTATTTTACGCAGAGTTTCTTAAAAAAGTTATTAGTGAATCAACTGAAGACATTAGCTTGTTTAACTTCTTATGGAAATCTACTTTCAATTTAAATATTAATAAAAAAATTAATAAGTCAGATCATTTATTGTTCATAATTGAGTTAACTAATTATTTAGGGTTTTACCCAAATACTGTTAATGCAGAAAACAGCTATTTTAATTTAGAAAATGGTGATTTTGAAAATATTAAGTCTGAAAACACTATTACAAAACAAGAGTCAGATATTTTTAAATCAATACTAAATGGGGAATGTGATAGTTTTAACAAGAATGATAGAGAAGTAGGTCTTGATATTTTAATTAAATACTATAACTATCACAATCATGAAATTAAAAATTTAAAATCAAAAAAAATAATTGAATCATTAAATGAATAAAATAAAATTAATTTTTAGTTTTTTTCTTTTAGCTCACTCAAATAGTATTTTAAGTCAAGTTATATTAAACAATTATGAACTGGACTCAATAACGATAATTTCTCCAAAATATGAATTTCAAAGTAAAGAATTTCGGAAAATAAAAAAAAAGGAATTAGAACATGCTCCAATAAAAAATATTGATAATATTCTGACATCCAAGCTAAATGTGAGTATACAGAAAAGTCAATCTGGCTCGGGAAGCCCAAATATAAGGGGTATGGAAGCTAGCAGACTACAATTAATATTTAACGGAATTTCTTTAAATAATTGTATTACAAGAAGTGGGCACTCTCAGAACTTAAAATATATAGATTACTTTAACATTAATGATGTCTATACATCGTCCTCTAACAGTGTAGGTTTTGGATCTGGAATCATGAATTCTGCTATATATATGAACAGTGCTCCAATAAGAAAAAGCGATTCACTTAATTCAAGTTTTTTTCAAGAATTCTCTTCAGCACTTAATAGTTCAAAAATGAATCTTAGTTCTGTTTATATGATTGGTAAATTGAATGCCTTTACGTCTATATCAATTAACGATTACGGCCTTATAAAAGCAGGTAAAAACAGGGCGCACGGATATGATGATTGGGGTGACTTACCTCACATGTTTGAAAATGAAAGACAAAGATATACTCAAAATCATTCTGTTTATTTAACACAAAGGATTAGTAAAAACATCTCTGATTTTTCTATTGCGAATATAGACTTGTATAGCTCTAATTTTAGTAAGCTAAATAGAATCGATAAATTAAATGACTTAAAGGGCGGAGTGCCAAAATTCGAAAAGTGGTATTATGGCCCTCAAAACTATTTTTTATCTAAGCTATCCTTATTAAACTACAAGAGTTACATTTTAAGTGACAAGTTTGAAATAACAGCAGCATATCAAAAGCTCAACGAATCTCGTCACAAGAAAAAATATGCAGATAGCTTTCAAAGTAACAGGTATGAAGATTTAGATGTTGTTGATTCAAAAATGGATTTTAAAAAAAATTTCACAAAAAGTACGTTAAATTACGGTATCAGTAATAGAGTTGAGATTTTAAATTCAAAAGCTAATCTTACAGATAGTATTTGTAATGCTTTTTATAATTCTACGAGGTACCCCGATGGTGGTAGTTATGTAGTTGATAACAATATATATGCCCAAATCCAATATAAGATAAACGATTTATTTTCTTTGACTCTAGGCGGTGGGCTAAACGATTATTTAATTAACTCTAAGTTTAATGACACTAGCACAATTAATCTTGGCTATAAAAAATTAGAACTCAATAACTTATCAGTTATAAAAAACTTTTCACTAAACTACACCAAATCTAAATTGGTAATAAACTTTAAGTTATTTGATGGATTTAGAAATCCAAATGTTGATGATATGACTAAAATTTTCTCAAAAGATGACAAAAATGTTGTTGTCCCAAATAACAATTTAAGTCCGGAAAAAGTAAGTAATTATGAAATTGCAACAACTTACATAACAAATAAATTTGAGCTTTCATTTAATAGTTATTTAAGCTTGATAAATAATGCTATTTCAAGAGAATTTTCACAAATCAATAATCAAGATTCAATATTATACGATGGTGAAATTATGAGAGTTCAAATGAATAAGAATATTGACAACATTACAATTTATGGATTTGAAATTTTCATAAATAGTCTATTTGCTAATAATTACACAATGGATAACAAGGTAATATTTACAGCTGGTCTAAAATCTAATAATGACCCATTAGCGCATATTGCTCCCATTCAAATAAAGAACAACTTTAAAAAGAAAATTGGTAATTCTTATATTGCGCTGTCACACACATATTATGGTAAGAAAGATAGTGAAGATTTTGACTTAGGTGGTATTGATAATTTAGATGAAGCAACAATTGACGGAATTCCCTCTGTTAACTTTTTTGATGTTTCATATTTTAATCAGATTAATAAAAATATAATTATTAATTTTTCCATAGAAAACATCTTTAATATACACCATAAATTTTTCTCATCAGCAATTGTTAGCAATGGAAGAAATTATGTCATATCTTTGCAAAAAAAGTTTTAATATGTTAAGGTTTTTATTGCTTTCAATATCTCTGTTTTTTACACAAAGTTTATATACTCAAGTTTGGGAAGATAATCTAAGAAAAACAAATACTTCTCCATCTATAGAAGATAAAATAAATGCTTTCGATAAGTACAGAGAAAGCATACCTTATGAAAAAGGAAATGGATATAAGCCTTATGCCAGAGAGCTAGATTTTGTTGAGAAAAGAGTTTCAAATGATAGAACATTTCCTCATTTAGCTCTTTACAATGAGTGGGTGAAGGAAAAAGGTAAAAGTGAGCAATCAAGTAGTTCAAATTGGAAGCCACTTGGCCCAACAAACGTCCCAATAATTTTATCCAACGGCAAAAATCGCGGCGTTGGTAGAATTAATGCAATTGCTTTTGACCCATATGATCAAAACATTATTTACGTGGGATCTCCAGGTGGTGGTTTTTGGAAATCAATTGATGGAGGAGCTAATTGGGTAACAACAAGCGATGACTTACCAGTACTTGGTGTCTCTTCAATAGCTGTTGACCCAAACAATACAGATATAATTTATATCGCAACTGGTGATGCAAATGCTTCAGACACATACAGCATAGGAGTTTTGAAGTCTATCGACCAAGGAGACACATGGAGTACCACAGGCCTCAGTTATAATGTTAGTGCCAATAAAAGAGTTAACAAAATATTAATCAACCCCAGCAACACGGATAGTGTTTTTGCTGCAACAAACACAAACATAATGCTAAGCGTTGATGGTGGCATAAGTTGGAATAATTGTGCTCCTTTGGGTAGATGGAGAGATATTGAGTTCATGCCCGGCAACCCCAATATTGTCTACGCAGCTAAACAATCGAGTGGCGGTTCAAACGTATACAGATCTTTGGATGGTGGTGGCAACTGGTCTGTCATTAATAACGGTGTTGCTTCCTCAGGAAAATACAGGCCGCTAATCGCTGTTACACCTATTAATCCTAACGTAATTTATGCACTTTATTCAGCTTCTGATTATAGTTTTCATGGAATTTATAAATCGATTGATGGAGGAGATAATTGGAATCTACAATCCAATTCACCTAATATACTTGGAAGAGATACTGACGGCACAGGAACAGGAGGTCAGTCTTGGTATGATCTTAGTTTAGGTGTTTCAAATAATGATGAGAATCATTTATTTGTTGGTGGAATAAACTTATGGGAAAGTACTGATGGGGGTGCAAATTGGACTATTGAAGCATCGAGCGGAAATGGTAATTATGCATATATGCATGTTGATCAGCATTGTCTAGAATTTCATCCAATAACTAATGTGCCTTATGCTGGAAATGATGGCGGTTTGTACAAGTATTTAGATAATTTAAACAATTGGATAGATATTAGCGATGGACTAGAAATATCGCAGTTTTATAAGCTAGGGCTTTCTGAATCAAATGCAAGTAGATTAATTGCAGGTGCGCAGGATAATGGAACTGAGATGCTAACAAATGGGGTTTGGGATGCGGTTAGAGGTGCAGACGGAATGGAATGCGCTATTGATCCTTATGATGAAGATTTGCTATATTCCTCATCTCAATATGGAGGATTAAGAAAATCATTTAATGGAGGAAATAATTGGGACAATATTAAACCTGTCTCGTATGATGGCGCTTGGGTTACTCCTTACAAAATACATCCAAATAATAATAATATGATTGTTGCTGGATATGATGAGGTGTACTTGTCTCTAACTTCTGGTGCAGTTTGGGACTCTATCTCATACAATGTTAGTGGAGGACAATCAGTTAGAACAATAGCTCTAGCTCCCTCTAACGAAGATTATATTTACGCTGCAACCTATTCTAGATTAATGAAGACAACCAACAGTGGTCAATCTTGGACCAGCATAAAACCAGGACTACCTAATTATAACATCTCTGATGTTACAGTAAGCGATAACGACCCCGATAGGCTTTGGGTCACTATGTCGGAGTATAATGCATCTAATAAAGTTTTTGAGTCTGACAATGGGGGTGCAACTTGGACAAATATAACAGGTACTAATCTTCCTAACCTTCCTGTTAACTGTATTGTTTATCAGGCTAATGCAAACGAAGACCTGTATATTGGCACAGATATTGGTGTATATCATAAAGATAATACTATGAGCGATTGGGCGCCATATAAAAATGGACTTCCCAACGTTGTTGTCAATGAACTTGAAATACATTATCCCACCAACAGAATTAGAGCTGCAACTTTTGGTAGAGGTGTTTGGGATAGCCCCTTAAATTCAAGCTCTACGTATACAAATTCTGAAATAGTTAATAATTTAAATATTTACCCAAATCCAGCCAGCAATCAATTATACGTTAAATTAAAATCAAGTGATCTAGTTCATTTTGAAATTAGAAGTATTTCTGGAAAAATTATAAAAGAGGGCACTATTGTTTCTAATAACTATATAGATGTAAGCAGGATAAACTCAGGTACTTATATTATTAAAATTAGAGTTGGCAACTCATTATATCGTCAAAAAATCAGCATTACTCAAAACTCAAGATAGCTTCCATTTTTTTTATATAACTACGCTTATCCGCATTTGGTGCAAAAATAATACCAAAAGTTATAATCTCTGATTCATTGTAGTTGCTAATGATAATTGGTCCACCCATAAATCCTTTATTAAGCTTCCATAAGCCTCTATAAAAACCTTTATAAAGAATCGGTTCGTACATATTCTCAATCTTTACATGCGAGCCTAATTTACTCCCTTTTAATAATCTTTGAGATAATGAGTCCGTCAACATATACAATTGATTTTTTGAAAGGATGGGGTTTTCAGACTTAAAAAATACTATATGTTGTATAAGTTCATTGTTTGACTTATTATCTGTGACAATTGTAACTTTATCGCTATCATATGCTTTTATAAAATTATTGGTAACTGTAAATTGCTTACCATACTTTAGACTCAAAAATTCTGAAAGTTTAGTATTTCTATTGCTTTGGTTAATGGCCTTATAAGATTTCAACTCCTGCAAATAAAAATCATCAAAAATCTCATTAATTTTTTGATTAAAATTAATGTCGTTGTAATCAAGATACCACACTATTTGATTTTTTGACCAAACATTATTTACCTTTTTTGTCGAATACTTATCAGTAAGTATGATTATATTTTTGTGTCTTCTTATGATACTTATAAAATCAGACTCTTCTACATTTAAAAGTTTAAACTGAGGCTCAAATCTAGTTAGGCCATAAATCTCACTTGAAAATAATTTTTCAAGTTTTTCTATTTGCTCATTATTTTCAGCACTGGCATTTGAAACAATAACAATTTCACTAGAGTGACCTGTAGAATCTAATTTAACAGACTCTGTTGAACAAGCAAAGAAAAAAATTATGATGATTAGTGGTCTCACGTTTGAGGTATAATAATTTCCATGCCTGGCTTTAAATTATCAGAATCAAGGTTATTCATCTCTTTTAGCTTCCATATTGACAAACCATCAAATCTACTTGCTATTCCCCAAAGCGTATCCCCGGGTTGAACTTTATATACATTAAGATCCCTTGATGCATTGTCAACTTGATTAGAATTATTTTTAACATATATAACTAAACTATCATTTATATCAATAAGTGATGTTTTAAGATTATTCCACTTCTTAATTTCATAAACCTTAACTCCATAATACTTTGCAATCTTTCCTAAATAATCTCCATCTTTAACAATATAGTCTACACGCTGCTCATCGATTAATATTTCTTTTTTTTCAACTGAGGCAATAAAATTAATGCATACTTCCTCATTTTGTAAATAATCCTCAACTGCAAAGCTTGGTAAGATTATTCTATTATTATTGGGCACAATATTTGACTTATACTGAGGATTCAGAAATACAAGCTCATCATTGGTTACACATAACATTTCTCTGATACATGAATAGCTTACCTGATCATTTAATGTCAGAGTATCTAGCTCTTTTAATCTCAAGTCGACAGTATCTTTAATTATAGCATGTTCGTTATAATAATTCATAATATAATTCATTGCTATAAAAGTCGGAACATAATTTCTTGTTTCTGTTCTTAAATAAGGTCTTAAACTCCAAAAATCCTGCTTTCCTGTTTTATTAATTTTTCTTTTAATATAGCCTGGCCCTCCGTTGTAGGCGGCTAAAACTAGATTCCAATCTCCAAACATGTCATAAAGTTTTTGAAAATAAATACATGCAGCCTCAGTGGATTTATAAGGATCCTGTCTTTCATCTAGATAAGATGTTACTTTTAAATCATATTCTTTACCAGTTGTGTACATAAACTGCCACAAACCAACTGCTCCAGATTTAGATCTAGCTTTTGGATTGAGTGCTGACTCAACAATAGACAGGTATTTAAATTCAAGAGGCAGATTATATTTATCTAAGCATTGTTCAAAAATTGGGAAGTAGTACTCAGAAAGATTTAACATTCTTGATATTAATCTACTATTTTTATTTATATAATTTTTAATGAAAGAATCTACATGTTCATTGTATTTTAAATCCATGGGGGATTGATTATTCAAATGATCTAACCTTTTTAAAAAAAAATTTGAATCACAAATTTGTGTTTGGACAGAATCTTTTTCTTTTTTAAAACACACACCGTAACTCCTTATGCTAAAAAAAATAAAAAAAACTAGTGAGTATCTTATAAAAATATACATCTTACAAAATTCTAAATTACTTTTAGGGATTTACAAATTAAAGCTTGCAATTATCAACTTAATATTGTTGATTATGACAACAAACATAAGATGTAGTGTTATTTGATTAATGTGAAAATTATTTTACGGTTTCGTTAATGATTTTGCCGGATAGCCGATAAAGATTGAGTTCTGCTATTTTTGCCATAAATAATGATTGGTTTAATCTATTTTTTGAAATACTTAAATCTACTTGAGCTAATCTAAAATCACTTCTACTTAATTGACCTTGAAAAAACTGATTTTTTGCTCTCTGAAAAAATCTTTCAGACGCTTCATTATTTCTTGTTTCAATTTCAATTAACTTAATGTTATTTTCATATTGTTGGTAGGTAACATTAAATTCTTTTTGAATCTCTTTTTTAATAGATTCTAATTTTAATTCATTTGACTCAATTTCTATTTGTGTGTTTTGAGCAATTCTTTTTCTTGCCATAGCATCAAAAATATCCCATGATAAATTTACAAATCCTGTTAGTCCGGTATTTGATTGATCTAAAATTATACTAGTATTGCTTTCGTTTTGATTGTAGCCGTATTGAGCAGAAACACTGACACTAGGAAAAATTGAGGTATTATTAATTTTTTTATCTTTTCTAGTAATCTCAATCAAATATTGATGAAATAAAATGTTGCTATTATTTTGGTTTGTTAGTTCTAATAGCTCATTGTAATTTAAATTCTTATTAATTTCGACATAGCTTTCAACTGCATAATCTGTGCTTAAGTCTCTATTAAGTGTTTGATTAAGCCTTTCTTTTGCCGCTTTTAGTTGGTAGTCTGAGTTCATAACAGTTACGCTGTCTTTGTTTAAATCTATTTCAGCAGCTAGCAAATCTAATTTTGATGCATTTCCAAACTCGTTCTGAATCTTAACTCTAGAGTACCTTTCTTTAGAGACTTCTAATAATTCATATAATATTTTATTTTCTTCTTGTAAATAAGCAATATCATAGTACTGTTTAGCAGTATTTAACAATACTTGCTCAATTTTCATAAGTAATTCTGTAGATTTTAAATCACTTTGTTTTTTTAATTTTTGATATGTATATACCGATGCTAAGCCTCCGAATAAACTGTAACTGATTTCTACATTTCCGATTATACTTTTTGATTCAGAGTCAGCATCATTAATTTCAGGGAAGTCTTCTGTTGCAAATTCAATACTAGAGCTACCTGTATTTCCAGATGCCGCACCATTAACTTTAATTATAGGTAGAACTCCCAAAACACCTACTTTTTCATAATTTTTTACCTGGTCTAACTCTGTAGTTTTGATTTTAATATCAATGTTTTCCTTAATTGTTATTGCTAAAGCTTTCTCCAAACTTATTGAGTTCTGAGCATGTACAGATCCAAAGATGGAAGTCAAAATCAATATCCATATGGCCTTTAATTTATTAAATCTTTTCATACTCCATTTCTTTAATTGCGGGCTCTCTAAGTTCACTATTGAGGCTTTTACCAGTGAAAACCCATTCTTTAGTATATCTAATTTTATTAATAACCTTTAAAAATGCTGGTAGGAAAACAAGTGTCAATAACGTTGCTAAAACAAGTCCATATGCAATAGCTATTGCCATTGGAATTAAAAACTGAGCTTGTAATTGCTTTTCAAAAATTAATGGGGCAAGTCCAACAATTGTTGTTATCGAAGTTAAAATAATTGGTCTAAACCTGGACATACCAGTAGCTGTTAATGCATCCTCAAACTTTAAACCATCTTTTAGGTTTTTATTAAACTTACTTATAAAAACAAGTGAGTCATTAACCAATATTCCAATTAATGCAATCATACCGAAATATGAGAACATTGAAAGCTGAAAGTCATGAATAAAATGTCCCCAGCCTACGCCAATAAAGCCAAAAGGAATAAGAACAAAAACAGCAAATGTTTGTAATATACTTCTAAAAGTAAATAATACAATAGTGAGCATTAATATTAACACAATTGGTCCAGAAAATTTTAATGAGTTACCCGTCTCTGCTTGTGACCTGATTTGCCCCTCAACTGAGTGTTTAATAGACGGATAAATCGTTTTAATGTTTGAGTTAATAAAGTCCTCTAAATTTGAGGCAATAGTAATAGGGTTATCTATTTTTGGGTTCAAAAGGTCAGCATCAATTTGCACTGATCTTTTTCCGTCTAGATGATCAATACTGAGTAAATCTCTTTCGATTTTAATATCAACTAAATCTCCAACAAGATAATTATTTCCCATTATTTTTATTCTCATATTTTCAAGATCATATATTGAATTTCTGTCTCGATTATCATATCTAATCCATATCTTAACTTCATCGGTTCCTATTTGTAATCTTTGTGACTCAAAACCGTAAAAACCATTTCTTACTTGACTTAAAATTTGAGCCGTTGACAAATTCATTTGATAAGCTTTATTTTTGAGTCTTAGCTTTAATTCCTTCAATCCCTTTTGATCACTGCTTTCGATATTTTTCATCATATTTAAGCTAATCATATAGTCTTTTAATATTTTAACAGCACTTAGCAGTTCACTATTATTTTGGGAGTAAAGAGCTATACTAATAGGTCTTCCAAATGGAGATTCAATATCAAATGAGAGTGATTCTGCTCCTGGAATTTCACCAACAGCCTCTTTAAAATACTTAGTTATTTCAGAAGTTCCTATCGATCTTTCTTCAGATGGGATTAATAGTACATTTAAGTAACTTTTTTCAGAGCTTTGTGCGGTTGATAGTGTCCATTGATCAGCCGCTTGATTGTTTCCATATGTTTTTTCTATAGCCCTTATTAGTGAGTTACCATTGTTAAACTCATCACTTATTTTATTGTTAACATCTAAAATTTTATTTTCAACATAATTAATCCATTTTATAGATTTTTCTTCACTTGAGCCTGGCTCAAACTTTAAATTCACTAAAATACTTTCTCCTTCAATATTTGGAAAAACTGTTGATTTGATCAAGCCTGCACTCATTGCACTAACAGTAATAATCAGTGAACAGACAAATATTAAGATTACCGTTAATGGATTTTTTAAAGTAAACCTTAATAATGGAGCATAAAACTTATTCTTTATGATATCAAGTGTTTCAGTGGTTTTATTTATTATCTTTTTTAATCTGTAATGAGGCTCAACTCCCCTTAAAGCTTTTGAATGGGCTATATGAGTTGGTAGTATAATAATTCCTTCAATTAAAGAAAAAATTAACGTTCCAATTACAACAAAACCCATTTCAGGAAAAAAATCACCAAGTATTCCTTCTAACATAAAAAACAATGAAAAAGCTACAATAGTTGTTAAAATTGCTGAAGTAACAGCTGGTAATACCTCCAAAGTTCCATTAATTGCAGCATTTATTCTGCCTTCCCCTTTTTCAAATCTTTGGTAGATGTTTTCTCCAATAATTATACCGTCATCGACCAAAATACCTATCACAATTATCATTCCAAATAATGAAATAACATTTAAGGTAACACCATATAAAGAGGCAAGGATAAACATCCCCGAAAAAGAAATAGGAATAGCTACAGCGACCCATCCCGCCAGACTAGGGTGTAAAAATAGAGTTAAAACTAAAAGAACTAGAACAAATCCAATGACTCCATTTTTTGTAAGAAGTGCGATTCTTTGTTCAATAATAACAGAGTTGTCAACAATTATATCTGCTTTTATATTTTTATTAATCTTATTGAAGTTTTCAAGATAAGATCTAGTTTTAGTAGCAACTATTGTAATATCTTCACTATTAGTATTGAAAACATTAATCACTACGCCTGGAATATTATTGTAGAACTTTCTGTTAGGAATATCCTGCCAAATTCTTTGAACAGTTGCAATATCTTTAATTTTTATTATTCTCTCGTTTACTTTTTTTATAACTATTTCTGAAATTTCATTCGCGGTATATTTTTTATTATTACTCCTGATTTTAAAATTCTCGTCTTTACTTCTTATAGTTCCACCAGTAATATCAATATTTTCAGAATTAATCGCATTGTTTATATCTTGAAATGATAGTTCAAATTTTTTAATATCATTTTCTCTAACAGAGATTTCTATTTCTTCACTTGGATATCCAGAGATTCTTACTTTAGAAATTCCTTTCATAGCTTTTAAATCGTCTTCTATCTCCTCAGCTGTTTTTTTAAGTTGGCTCAGGGACACATCTCCATTTATTGCAAATGAAATAGCTGGGTTGAGGTCTTCCATTAAGGAAATCGATGGGGACTCCATATCATCAGGAAAGGAATTAATCCTGTCAATAGCGTTTTTAATATCTTGAACTACCAATTGATTATTAACATCATTCTCAATTTCAACAATAATAGTGCTAGTGTTTTCTAATGACTTAGATGTTATTTTTTTTATTCCTGTAATTCCATCTATGTTATCCTCTATTTTAAGTGTTACCATCTGTTCAATTTCTAGAGGTGAGGCTCCTGGTAATACTGAATTGACAAAAATTATTTTTGCTGACCTTTCAGGAAAGAAAGTTTTTCTGAGATTAAACAAACTCATCGATCCAAATATTATAATGAGAATCATAATAACATTTGCTGATACTGGATACTTGACAAAATATTTTATGAAATCTCTCATTCTAATTTTTATATCTTATTTCCATGCCATCATAAGCATCTTTTATCGACTCATTTAAAATTAAATCATTGTTTTTTAAACCTCTGATAACAGCATTTTCTTCAGACACTTGGACGATCTCAATTTTCTTGGAAACCAATTTATTACCTACGATTACATACATTTGATTTTCATCAATTAAATTACGTTTGACTAAAAATGTGTTTTCAGCTTCACCGATAATGATTTCACCAAAAACATACATCCCATTATACAAGTCATTATCAGTACTCTCAATAAATACACTCATATTTTGAGAATTTGCATTTATTGTTTTATTTATTCTAGAGACATATCCTAATCTTTCACCTTCAAACTCATCACTTTTTAGTAATACTTTCGCTTTATTTTTTACAAGTAAGGTGTTTTTAATTGATGTACTTGATTCAAACTCTAAAACTTTAGGACTGTGATACTTAGCAATTTTTTGACCGAATACAATTGCAGTTCCGTTTTTTATTGACACCTCACTTAAACTTCCGCTAAATTCAGCTATAAACAAATGCTTCTTTAGCCTATCCTCTGTTGCTTTAGCATTAAAATATGTATTGAAAAAATTTTTTCCTGAAAGGTAATTTTTAAGCTTTTTGTTTTCAATGTTTGGTAGTGGAGGTAAAGGAGTATTAAATCTGATTTCCTGCATAAATTCATACCATGATTCATAAGACTCTGGAAAATCAAACTTTATTTCTGAAACTATTTTTGAAACTTGATTTAATAAGGTGCTTTTTTGACTATTTAAATTACTTTCTATTTCTTCAAACTTTACAAAGCCCAAGGTATCTCCTTTAGAAAAATTGACTCCTGATTTAAAGTTTGTGCTGTAAAATATCCCATTAACCTCTGAAACTATATTTATTTCATTGCTCGAAGACAGCTTTCCGTAAACAGGTACCGTTATTTTATTGTTTTCTAATTTTACATTTTCTACACTTACTAATCTTGTAGATTCTGTCAGCTTGTTTATGCTTGTATCTTTTTTAAAGCTCATTATAAGCTTTACGAAAAGAAATGATGCAAAAATTATTACTAAAGCCCTTATGATTTTTCTTTTTGTTTCACGCATATTTTTGTTTTATATTGATGCTAAGCCTATTTTTAGGGTTTGCAAATTTACTTTATTTATTTGTCATAGTAATTGGTGCAATAACTTTGAGAGTCGCAAAACTTATAAAATCTATCAATAAAGCATTATCTTTGTATAATTATTTTAACAGATGTTTAAGCAAGGGTCGATACTATCTAAAATTAATGCACCTAGTGATATCAAAAATTTATCATCAGAGAATCTAGTAATATTATGTGCTGAGCTTAGAGACTACATTATTAGCGTTGTCTCTGAAAAAGGCGGTCATTTAGGGGCTAGTTTAGGAGTAGTTGAGTTAACAGTAGCTTTGCACTATGTGTTTAATACGCCATATGATCAGCTGGTGTGGGATGTTGGCCATCAAGCTTATGGTCATAAAATTTTAACTGGCAGAAAAGATAATTTTCACACAAATAGAATCTATAACGGAATAAGTGGGTTTCCAAAAAGAAGTGAAAGTATTTATGACACTTTTGGTGTAGGTCATTCATCAACTTCTATATCAGCTGCACTTGGAATGGCTACTGCTTCAAAGCTCAACAGTATAAAGGACAAACAACATATCGCTGTTATTGGTGATGGATCGATGAGTGCCGGACTTGCCTTTGAAGGCTTAAACAATGCGGGAATAGAAAAATCTAACTTATTAGTGATTTTAAATGATAATTGCATGTCGATTGACCCTGCAGTTGGCGCATTAAAAGACTATTTAACATCTATATCTACCTCTAAAAACTATAACAAAACCAGAAAAAAAATATGGAAATTATTAGGGGAAATAGGAAAATTTGGACCTAATCCACAAAAAATTGTCAAAAAACTAGAGGGGGCGATAAAATCAACCGTACTATCTGAAAGTAATTATTTTGAATCTTTAAATTTTAGATACTTTGGTCCTGTAGATGGTCATGATGTTGAACAACTGTCAAAAGTTTTAAATGATTTAAAAGAGATTGACGGGCCTAAAATTCTTCACTGTTTAACAGTGAAAGGTAAAGGATATACTCCTGCAGAAAAAGGAGATACAACTAAGTGGCATGCCCCAGGATTATTTGATAAAAAAACAGGCAGTATAATTAAAGGAAATGGTAATGAATCGGCTCCTAAGTATCAGGATGTTTTTGGAGAAACAATAATTGAATTAGCCAAAGAAAATGAAAAAATTGTTGGAGTAACACCTGCAATGTTAACTGGATCTTCTCTTAAACAAATGATGGAGACCATGCCTGACAGAACTTTTGATGTTGGTATTGCCGAACAGCATGCTGTAACATTTTCAGCAGGACTAGCTACACAAGACATCATTCCTTTTTGTAATATCTACTCAACTTTTATGCAAAGAGCTTACGATCAGGTAATTCATGATGTTGCTATTCAAAACTTAAATGTTGTGTTTTGCCTTGACAGGGGCGGATTGGTTGGTGCTGATGGAGCTACGCATCACGGAGCTTTTGATATTGCATACTTCAGATGTATTCCAAATATGATTGTCTCTGCACCAATGAATGAAATAGAACTAAGAAACTTAATGTATACGGCTCAACTTCCTAATCAGGGGCCCTTTTCTATTAGGTACCCTAGAGGTAAGGGTGTTACAGTAGATTGGAAAAAGCCTTTCAAAGAGTTAAAAATAGGCCAGGGAGTTACAGTAAAAGAAGGAAGTGATGTTGCAATTTTATCAATTGGCCATGTAGGAAATTATGTTATTGAATCTTACGAAAAATTTCAAAAAAAAGGAATAGATGTAGCGCATTACAATATGATTTTTGTAAAGCCGCTTGACGAAAAGCTTTTGCACAAGGTGTTTCAAAAATTTGAAAATATAGTAACAATTGAAGACGGTTGTATACAAGGAGGGTTTGGAAGTGCAGTGATAGAATTCATGTCAGACAAAAATTACAAAGCAAATGTTGTTAGGTTAGGTATTCCTGATAAATTTATAAATCATGGAACTCAGGAGGAACTACATAAAGAATGTTTGTATGATGCTGAAACCTTACAAAAAACTGTTGTTAAACTAGTTACCAAAACAGTTGCCAATGTTGGATAATCAAATTATTTCAGTAAAGGAAATTCTTGAGTTAGAAGCAAGTAATCAAAAAATCGAAGTCAAAGGATGGATCCGAAACAAAAGAGGTAGTAAAACAACATCGTTTTTATCTATCAATGACGGGTCTACAATTAAGACATTGCAAGTAATTGCTGAAGATCAAATAATCAATGAAGCTACACTAAAGGATATAACTACAGGCTGCTGTGTTCAGATAAATGGAATTCTAAAAAAATCAATTGGTGCCAATCAGCGATCAGAGCTTTTCGCTGAAAAAATCAAAATATTGGGCTTGGCTGATGCTAATGAATACCCATTACAACCAAAAAAACATAGCTTAGAATTTTTAAGAGAAAAAGCGCATTTAAGGTTTAGAACAAATACTTTTTCTGCAGTTTTTAGAATTAGGCATTGCATTTCTTTTGCAATACATAAATACTTTAACGATAGGGGTTTTTATTATATTAACACTCCTATTATTACCTCCGCTGATGCAGAAGGAGCTGGAGAGTTATTTCAGGTTACAAATTTGAAAAATATAAATTCTTCAGACTCAAATTACGAGAATGACTTCTTTGGCAAGAAAACTAATCTGACTGTATCTGGTCAGTTAGAAGCTGAATTAGCCGCACTAGGCTTGGGCAAGGTATATACATTTGGGCCAACATTTAGGGCTGAAAACTCAAATACCTCAAGACATTTAGCGGAGTTTTGGATGATAGAGCCTGAGGTTGCCTTCTATGATCTGAAAAAAAATGCTGCTTTAGCAGAAGATTTTCTTAAGTATTGTATTAATTATTGTCTCGAACATTGTAAAAATGATTTGTTGTTTTTAGAGCAAAGGCTAGCTTCTGAAGAATCCTCATTAAAAAAAGAACTTAGATCAGAACTGTCTTTAATAGAAAAGCTTGTGCATGTTTCAAAGTCTAGTTTTGAAAACCTTACTTATACAGAAGCAATAAGTATTTTAAAAAACTCAAAGCCGAACAAAAAGAAAAAATTTAAATATCTCATTTCAGAATTTGGGAATGAACTACAGTCAGAGCACGAAAGGTTTTTAGTAGAAAAGGTATTTAAAAAACCTGTTGTCATTACTGATTACCCAAAAAAAATTAAAGCTTTCTACATGAGGCTTAACGATGATAATAAAACAGTGAGGGCGATGGATATCCTGTTTCCGGGAATTGGTGAAATTATTGGGGGTTCACAAAGAGAGGAAAGGTTAGATGTTTTAAATAAAAATATTCTTGATTTCAACATTGATAAACAAGAACTATGGTGGTATCTAGAAACAAGGAAATTTGGAACTTGTGAACATAGTGGTTTCGGGCTAGGCCTTGAAAGATTGGTTATGTTTATCACCGGAATGAAAAATATTAGAGATGTTATTCCATTTCCAAGAACACCAAAAAATGTTTCTTTTTAAAGGATGCAAAAACAAAAGTTACAACAAAATCAAAAACTAAATATTAGTGTTGAGCAAATTCAGTTTTTAAACCTGCTACAAATTCCCGCAATTAATTTAGAACAAAGAATTAGAGAGGAGCTTGAAGATAATCCAACATTAGAAGAGGAGTTCGTAGATGATGAAATAGAAGAAAAATCAGAATCAGGATACTCAAAAAACACTTA
>CACJWV010000011.1 GCA_902597195.1 uncultured Bacteroidota bacterium
GTTAGTTAGTTTGTGAAGCTCAATACTATCTTTTCTTATTTCATTAATGTAAAACTCTTTTTCTTCGTTAAGCTTTTTTTCTTCTATATAAAGTTTTCTTAAGTTTAGAATGTTGTAGCTATCTAAAAATGTCATCCAAAAAAGAAAAACTATAAAAGTTATCAGATATTTATTTTTAAAAGGACTCGGAATTTTTGATAAGAATTTAAATTTTAAATCCATTCAACAAATATAAATAAACTATTTTTTCACTTTCCAATTAAGAAAATTGCTGGTTGTTTAGGTAGCTTGAAAATTATTTTTTTCCAGTGACCTATTTTTTTTGTATGTATTATCTCGTCATGAGACGTTAAATTTACTGCACAACATAGATAAAGTTTTTCATCACAGTTTTTAACCAGGTCCTCAAAAGTTTTTTGATTTCTGAAGGGTGTTTCAATAAAAATTTGTGTTTCATCATTTTTTATTACTTTTTTTTGTGCTAGATGAATTTCTTTTTTTCTATTAGCTGAATCGATTGAAAGATAACCATAAAAAGAAAATTTTTGACCATTTAGTCCTGATGAAGAAAGTGCTAAAATTATAGAAGAAGGACCAATTAGAGGAATGACTTTTATATTTTTTTCGTGAGCAAATTTTAATATCATACTACCAGGATCAGCCACGCAAGGATATCCACTATCCGAAAGAATTCCTATATTTTTCTTTTCGGTTAATGTTTTTAAAATTTCACTTTGAAAATTAAATTTATTGTGTTTGTTTATGAGAAAGAAAGTTGTTTCATCAATATTTTTATTATTGTCTAACTTTTTAATAAATCTTCTAGCAGTTCTAATATTCTCAACTATGAAAAATTCTAGTGACTTTACTATCTCGATCAAGTGATTGTTTATCATATTAACACTTGATTCATTTGAAATTTGTGAGGGAATTATGTAAATGCTACCTTGATTCAATTTGGTTTGCTATCTTTTGGCAGATTTTTTCTAATAGATTAAAAACTTTTTCAAAATCAGCTAAATCACCATAATAAGGGTCAGGAACAAATGAATCAGAATCTATTACGTCAGTAATCAAGATAACTTTTGATGTCTGGTCTTTATTTTCTGCTAAATCAATGATGTCATAATAATTATTTTTATCCATTACATAAATTTTATCAAAATTTATAAAATCTGAACGTTCAAATTTTCTGGCTCTTAAACTACTTATGTCAATATTATTTTTTTTTGCAATGTCAATTGCTCTGGGATCTGGTTTACGACCAATGTGATATCCTGCTGTTCCAGCTGAATCTACTGTTACATTCATATTTGGGATTTTGTTACGGAGTATTCCTTCAGCTAATGGAGATCTACAAATATTGCCGAGGCAAACCATTAAAATATTCATTTAAGAAATTGTTAGACGCTTTTCTATGTCAGAAATGTAACCCTTAAATCTTTTGTCAGTATCAGCAAGATTGTTAACAGTTTTGCACGCATGCAGTACAGTAGCATGGTCTTTATTTCCACAATGTTTTCCAATCATAGCAAGTGAATTTTTAGTAAGCTGTTTTGCAAAATACATTGCGAGTTGTCTGCACTGAACAATTTCTCGTTTTCTGGTTTTTGATTTCATTATTTCAATAGGAATGTCAAAATAGTCACAAATTACTTTTTGAATGTAATCGATAGAAACTTCTCTTACAGTATTTCTAACAAATTTATCAAGCATATTCCTTGCAAGGTCAATGTTAATGTCTTTTTTATTTAAAGAAGCCTGTGCGAGTAATGAAATTAAAGCTCCCTCGAGTTCTCTTACATTAGTAGTTATTGAATAAGCTATATACTCAATAACTTCATTTGAGATTTCGATTCCATCTTTTTTTATTTTTTTTCTTAAAATGGCTAATCTAGTTTCTAGGCCAGGAGCCTGAAGATCAGCAGAAAGTCCCCATTTAAATCTTGAAAGTAGTCTTTGTTCCATACCAATTATGTCAACTGGAGCTTTGTCTGAAGTTAAAATTATTTGTTTCCCATTTTGGTGTAAATGGTTGAAAATATGAAAAAATACGTCTTGAGTTTTCTCTTTACCACTTAAAAATTGTACATCATCAATAATCAATAAATCAATAGACTGATAAAAGTGAACAAAATCATTTTTCTTGTTGTCCATGATTGCATCAATAAACTGAGTTTGGAACTTATCAGCAGAAACATACAAAACTGTTTTTTCGGGATCAAGATTCTTTGCTTCAATACCGATTGCGTTCGCTAAATGAGTTTTACCTAATCCACCACCTCCATATATGAAAAGTGGATTAAATGAAGTGCCACCAGGCTTTTGAGCTACAGCATATCCTGCAGATCTGGCTAATCTATTGCATTCACCTTCAACAAAAGCATCAAAAGTGTACGACTTATTTAACTGTGGATTTATGTTAATTTTTTGAAGTCCTGGAATAATAAATGGATTTCTAATTTTATTAGCACTCAAGTTCATAGGAATACTGACTGGATTATTTTGTATATCTTTTTGGTTAGAACTTGGTATTTTAGAAACGTAAGGCTTGGATTTTGATGAGTTCTCAAGAACAATATGATACTCTAATTTACCTTCTTTGCCTAATTCTTTTTTTATTGTTTTTTTGAGAAGGGTAATGTAATTTTCTTCTAACCATTCATAAAAAAACTGACTTGGAACTTGAATTGTTAATATATTGTCTTTGATACTAACTGGAATGATCGGTTCAAACCATATTTTGAAATTTTGGTGACTTACATTGTTTCTAATTACTGTAAGACAGTTGTTCCATATTTCTTCATGATTTGTCAATCCCATTAAGTGTAATAATTCTTGTTTTGGTTAAAATAAGAAGTCTAAAATAGTTTAGATTTCTTAACAATTTGGTTTAGTTATTAACAAAATTGCATAGCAAATATTAAAAACTATTCTTTAAAATGAAAGTTAAAAAAGAAAAATTTTTTGATTTTTTTTTTTGCTATTTGATTTATGATATTTTCTGATTAAAGACTCAAAAATTTATTTGGTTTACAAACTTTTTTTTAAGAAAAATTCAAACTTTTTATGTCCCTCAAAGTTGAAATCACTTTGCTAATTTCGTTTTTTTTGTTAAAAATAAAATCCAATCGTCCTAACTTTATACCACCATAGCCAGCTTGAGAGACAACTACTTTTTTATTTACTTGATTCTTAATAAAAATCGAATTTTCTAGAAAAGAGTGAGTATGACCACCTATGATTAAGTCTATATAGGATGAGTTTTTAGCAACTTTTAAATCAGAAACTTTTTCACTTTTGTAATCTAAACCTAAATGAGATAGACAAACTATCATGTCACATTTATAATCAAATTTTAGAGTGCTTGAAACTTCATTTGCGACTTCAATTGGATCATAATATTTTATTCCTTCATAAAGTTTTTTTTGTACAAGACCATCTAGCTCAATTCCCAAGCCAAAGACTCCAACTTTTAATTGATCTTTTTTAAAAATTTTAAATTTTTTGATTTTGCCATTTAAAATTGTACTTCTGAAATCATAATTTGAATTGATGAAGCTAAATTTTGCATATCTTAATTTATTATTTAATCCGGTTATTCCGTTATCAAAATCATGATTACCAAGAGTTGCCGCATCATAGTTCATTTCACTCATAAGCTTGAACTCAAGCTCACCACCAAAAAAATTAAAATATGGAGTTCCTTGAAAGATGTCTCCAGCATCCAACAAAAGAACATTGTCAATTTTATCTCTTAGACTTTTTATTAGAGTAGCTCTTTCTGCCATGCCTCCAAGACCTTTGTACTTTCCTGATTTAAATGGAAAAATATGAGAATGCATGTCATTTGTATGTAAAATAGTTAATTTTTTTTGCTTTTTATCTATATCGACAGAGTTGAATGGCATAGACAGACCAGTTGTAGCTAAGATTGTGTTGTAGATAAACTGTTTTCTATTCATAATTATATATTCTTTGGTCAAGTGTTGATGTAATGGTGTCTTTTCTTTTACAGTGCTCAATTATCAAATCTCTGAGCATAACATTAAGATTTTCTACTTCTTTGTCGACAAAAAAAGTCATATTATCACCTCCATTTGCTAGGTAGTCACTGGTTAGTACACAAAAAGTATCTTTCTTTAGGTCTAAGTTGTGATTTACAACTTTATTGTTTTTTATATCAACCCTAAGTTTTGATATTGGTTCGCCACCTTTTTTTTCGAAATATTTAAATATTTCTAAGATATCTTCTTTAAATATTTTGACAATAACAATCTTATTATCAAAGGGCATGAGTTTATATATATCTCCTCTTGTAATATCACCATGGTCCAAGGAAGATCTTAGTCCTCCATTATTAAGCAAACAAAAATCAACCAAATCATAACTATTTGTTTCATAAATACAAAGATCTGCCACAAAATTGCCCAAAAGACTCTCTGGTTTTCCCTTTTCCATTTTTGTCTTGTTAAAGCATAAAATCTCGTTCATAACACTGTCAATAGATTTTTTATAGGGGTTAATTATATTTAGGCTAATTGAGTCTGGTGGAACGTTTATGTCTAAATATGAGCTAAAAGAAGGTTCAATTTTATATTCAGATTGGCAAGAAAAAAAAAGACTAATGAAAAATATGGAAACTAAAAAATTTCTCATTTAGAAATAATGCTTAGAGATGACTCAATCATTTTGTTTATAATTTTTTTTGGTTCTTTTTTAAAAGTTTTGATATTTCTATTACTAAGAACAGAGCAAATTGTAATTGACTTGTGTCCAAGCATTTTACTTAAAAAGTAAATCGCTGAACTCTCCATTTCAAAATTTAAAATTCTCAAATCATTAAATTTAAACTCCTCGAGTTTTTTGTGTAAGTCTTCAATACTAGATTTTAGTCTAAGATTTCTTCCTTGTGGTGCATAAAAGCCTGTTGCAGTAATGGTAATTCCAGCTTTAAATGAACTGAACATTTTTAATAAGTTGTCATCACAGGAAACACAATATGGCAGAGACAGCGCATCCGGCCAGTTCATATGTGATTTAAATTTTTCAGAAATTTTAGTATTGAGAAAATCATCACTTTCATAATAATATGCAAGTCCATCTAGCCCTATTGAGTATTGTGAAACAACAATTTGATCATCATATTTTTGAACTCCTCCACTAGTGCCTAGTCTGTATATATTCAAAGATTTTTTTTTAAGAGAAACTTTTCTTGTGGAAAAATTTATATTAGATAGTGCATCAAGTTCATTTATTACAATGTCAATATTATCGGTCCCAATTCCAGTAGAAATAATTAAAATTTCTTTATTGTTGAAACTTCCTTTACATGAGTAAAACTCTCTATTCTTTTTAAAAAAATGTATGTTATCTAATTTTTCAGCAATCACTTTTACTCTTAAAGGATCACCAACAAGAATTACATCTTTGCAAATATCTTCTGGCTTTAAATTGAGATGATAGATTCTACCATTATTAATAATTAGTTCAGAATCGAGAAAAACACTCATATAAAAATGTATTTTTGCATAAAATTAGCAAATGTTAACAAACAAAATTTTAGTTCCAGTAGGTTTTTCTGAACAATCCTTAGCTGCTCTAAAACAAGCTTGCCTAATTGCTAAAATAAAAAAATCAGAAGTAATTATTCTAAGCGTCATTGAAGAACAATCTAAAATTAGTGGTTTGCTAATTGATAATCCCTTTGAAGAAATAAGAAGCAAAGTAAAAGATAAGCTTGATGAAATTTCAGAAATGCACTCAAGTAAATTTTCTGTCAAAGTTGACTCAATGGTTGCAAGTGGGAAAATTTATGAGCAAATTGTAGAGGTCTCTTCGATGATTAATGCTAATCTAATTGTTATGGGTACTAATGGATCTCCTAAGGGTGTAATAAAAAAATTCATTGGCTCAAACGCAGAGAGAGTTGTTAGGTTGTCCAACATTCCTGTAATTACTATAAAAGAAAATACAAGTACAGAAAATTTTGATAACATAATACTTCCACTTGATTTAGGAAAAGAGACCAAAGAGAAAGTTACATTTGCTATTGAATATGCAAGATATTGGAATTCAACAATAAGAATAGTATCTGTTTTTCTAAAAGATAACACTAATGAAAAAAATATACTCATTAAGAATTTGAATCAAGTCTCTAATTTTATTTCTAATGCCGGCGTTAAATGTACTTCTGAACTAATAGAGGGAGAAAAAAAACAAAGTCTTGGAGACTTTGTTATTAATTATGAAAAGAAGTTTGACTCTGACTTAATCATAATAATGACAAAAAAAGAAGAGTTAGCATTGTCAAACAACTTGAGTGTTACTGCAAGGTATATTATTCACAACTCAAAAATACCTGTGATGAGCATTAAACCTAAGCCAAGAAAGTTTATAACTTCACCAACTACTGCCTTTTAATTGAAATCATCTGTAATTTGCATTGGTGATGAAATTCTTATTGGACAAATTGCTGACACCAATAGTAGATTCATAGCTCAAAGACTAAATTCACTTGGTATTGAGTGCAGTTCTATAAAAATTGTTGCTGATGATAAAAAAGCTTTAGTTGAATTAATTAATGAGGAGAGCAAAAGATATGATTTAATTATTTTAAGTGGTGGTTTAGGGCCTACAAATGATGATGTAACTAGAGAGGCAATTGCATATTTCTTAAGTGAAAAACTAATATTCTCTAAACAAGTTTTTGAAAACATAAAAGAAGTTTTTAAAAAATTTGGAAGAACTGATATCACAAATCTAAATAAGCAACAAGCCTATATTCCTGAGAGTTGTACTTTTTTTCAAAATGATATTGGAACTGCACCTGCTATTGTAAAAGAATCAGAAAAATTCATCTTAGTTGCGTTTCCAGGCGTCCCATCAGAACTCATACATCTTTTTGAAAAATTAGAAAAATTTTTAACCTCAAAGTATGAATTTTTACAGATTTATCATAAAACAGTTTCAGTTTTTGGTATTCCTGAGTCTAAGCTGGCATTGATTATTTCCAGCTGGGAGAAAAATATCAAAAAAAATAATATTAACCTTTCATACCTTCCTAAAAAAGGAATTGTAAGATTAAGACTTACAGCTAGAGGAGAAGATAAATTAGAATTAAAAAAGAAGATAAATTCTTCATTAAGTAATCTTAAAAAAATAATAGATTTTAGTTATCATGATATTGGAAAGTTAGAACATGTAATACATGATTTATTGTATAAAAGAGGATTAACAATTTCATGCGCTGAAAGCTGTACATCAGGTGAGATTTCTAGCACTATAACCAAAGCTTCAGGTTCGTCAAAATATTTTAAGGGAGGATTAGTTGTTTACAGTAATTTTTCAAAAGTCAATTTATTAAATGTAGACCTAAAGAAAATAGAAAAATATGGTGTTGTAAGTGAAGAGGTAGCAAAAGATATGTCACAAAAATGCCTTGAGAAGTTTGATTCTGATTTTTCAATTTCAACTACTGGCCTAATGGAAATTGATAATACAAACAAAGGTGTGTTATGCATTTCCTTCTCATCAAAAACAAAAACTCTTTCTAAAAAATTTGAGCTTAAAGGAAATCGAGAACAAGTAACTAAACAGTCAACAATTCTTGCTATTGAATTTCTTATTTCAGGAATAATGGATAAAATTTTATAGAGATATTTGTATATTTGCGACCTAAATTCAAGAAAATGTCCAAGATATGTGCAATAACAGGTAAAAAACCAATGGTTGGAAATAATGTTTCCCATTCTAACAAAAAAACAAAAAGAAAGTTTTACCCAAATCTTCAAACTAAGAAATTTTTTGTTCCTGAAACAGGTGAATATATAACATTAAAAGTTTCAGCTAAAGCTCTTAGAACTATAAATAAAAAAGGCATATCTGCTGTTTTGTCTGAAGCAAAGAAAAAAGGTAACATCTTAGTTTAAATATTTTTATTAAATTTAAGAATGAATACAAAATTTGCAACACTTTTGTTTTTGTCATTAATCGTGTTGTTTTCTTCATCATGTAGAAAAGAAGAGGGTTGCATGAACCCGTTAGCAATCAATTATAATCCTGATGCTGAAGAGGATGATGGCTCTTGCTTGATATTAGGTTGTACAAACCCTACAATGTTTAACTACGACCCGAACGCAAATACTGATAATGGTGGATGTATTCCTTTCATTAACGGGTGCACTGATGCAACAATGTTTAACTATAACCCTAATGCAAATACAGACAATGGTACTTGCTTAACTGCACAACAGGCTGCTATTGGTTTTTGGGATGTATCACCTGATTGTGATGACATAACAGTTCCTGTCATTGGATCTATTTCATTAAATGATCAGATCCCAGAAAATATTGAAGTTAACGAAGGATCTGGAGACATAATTTTCATAGATCTTGGAACAAGCCAAATTGAGGGAAACATTGCTAGCGATGGAACAATTATCGTATCTCCACAAAATACTAACATTGACCTAATGGGTTTTTCTGTTGATTTAACAGTAAGTGGTGATGGATTACTAGAAACTGAAAATAGCGGCTATATGGATCTTGATTACGAGTTAGATATACCAATAGTCGGCACTCAAAATGTTTCCTGTTCAATAATATTGACAAGATAAAATACATGCTTTATTTTGCAAGATTTATTATTATCTTTCTTGTCTTAGTTGTTCACAATCAAATACTTGCACAAAATTACACACAGCAAGACAGCATAAGAGGGACTCTAAATAAATATAGATCTTGCTATGATGTAAAATTTTATGACTTGTTTATCATGCTTGATGATGTAGAAAGATCAATTGAAAGATCTTATAACATAATGCATGTTCAGGCAAATACCAATTTTGATAAAATTCAAATTGATTTATTTGAAAACATGGAAATTATGATTATTGAATTTGAGGATGAAATATTAAATTTTACAAAAAATAAAAATGCTTCTTATATAGAATTTCCAAGAACCATAAAAAAAGAAGAAATTATTTCATTAAAAATTTGGTTTGGAGGTTATCCAATAACAGCAAAGAATCCGCCATGGGATGGGGGATTCACATGGTCAGAGGATAGCAATAAAGCATGGGTAGGTGTTTCTTGTCAAGGAATTGGAGCTAGTCTTTGGTGGCCCTGTAAAGATCATCAATCAGATGAACCTGACAGTATGAGAATAACAATATCTGTGAGGTCACCCCTAAATGCAATCTCAAATGGAAGATTAAAACGAGATACAAGTTATTGGAGTAATTACATGAATTCCTGGATGAATGAATACGAATGGTTTGTTTCATATCCCATCAACAATTATAATGTCACCTTAAACGTTGCAAATTATTCTGGTTTTGAAGATATATTGATTAGAAACGAAGACACACTTGATTTAAGTTATTATGTTTTAAAAAAAAATTTATCGATAGCTAAAAATCACTTCAAGCAAGTGAAACCAATAATTACTTGTTTAGAAAAATATCTTGGTTCATATCCATTTGAAAGAGATGGCTTCACTCTTGTTGAAACTCCATACCTTGGAATGGAGCATCAAAGTTGCATTGCATATGGAAATAATTATAAAAATGGTTATAATGGAAATACTAAATTCATAGACAATTTGGAGTTCGACTATATTATTTTGCATGAGGCTGGTCACGAGTGGTGGGGGAATAGTATAACAACAAACGATATTGCAGATATGTGGGTCCATGAGGGGTTTTGTACATATTCAGAGGCTCTTTTTGTTGAATGTTACTATGGTTATGAAAAAATGTTATCGTATCTAAAAAATCAAAGAAAATTTATTGTTAATGACAAGCCTATCATTTCAGATTATGGAGTCAATAAGCAGGGAAGTAGAGACATGTATTTTAAATCTGCATTGATGTTACATACTTTAAGAAGTCTAGTTGACAATGACACTCTCTTCTTTAAAATGCTTCTAGATATCAACAAGGATTTTAAATATAGATGCATCGATGGAGATGAATTAATTAACTATATTGTTGACTATCTTAAAATAGATTTAAAATTATTTTTTCAGCAATATTTAACTCAATCATCATTACCTGAGTTTAATTATAAATTAGAAGTTACTGGAAAAGATGTAGTTCTAATATGTAATTGGAATGCTATGAACGGATTCGATATGCCTATAAAAGCATCGATTGGCAAAAAAGAGGATATCTGGATAAATACCTCAAATAAGATAAAAGAGATTAAATTGGGTAACATAGACGTTCATGATTTTAGAATTAGGGACGATTTATTTCTGATTAGTGTGAAAAAAATGTAAATTTGCATTCTTAAAATTTAGAAATGGCAAAAAAAGGTAATAGAATTCAAGTTATTTTAGAGTGTACTGAACACAAATCAAGTGGTTTGCCTGGAACATCAAGATACATTACTACAAAAAACAAAAAAAATACACCTGACAGAATGGAAATAAAGAAATTCAATCCTATTCTAAAGAAAATGACTGTTCACAAAGAAATTAAATAAATGGCAAAGAAAACTGTAGCATCATTAAAAAATAAAGACGCAAAATCATTCACTAAAGTTGTTAGATTCAAAAAAAATGAGGCAACTGGAAGTTACTCAACGACTGTTGATATTATGCCAAAAGACAGCGTCAAGGATTTTCTTGCGAAAAAGTAAATCTAAATTAAATATCTTTCTTTAACTATATTTATAAAATGAATTTCTTTAAAAAGTTAAAAGAAAGTCTTACTGGAAACAAAACAGAGGATTCAGTTACATCAAATCAAGATACTGAGAAAAAATCCGCTGAGGTTTTAAAAAAGGGCCTTGAGAAAACAAAAAACTCTTTTTTTGGTAATTTCTCAAAATCACTTGTTGGAAAATCAAAAATCTCTGATCAAGAATTGGATTCAATTGAAGAAACACTATTGAAGTCTGATATTGGAATAGAAACTTCATTAAAAATAATAGATGGATTAGAAAACAGGGTAAGAAAAGACAAATTTATTCATACCAATGAAATTTATGATTTTTTAAAAGATGAGATTAAAAATCTTTTGTTGCAAAATAAAAAAGATTATAGCTTCTCAGATGAGAAACCTTATGTTATAATGGTTGTTGGGATAAATGGAGTTGGTAAAACAACCACAATTGGAAAATTAGCTCACCAATTCAATAAGAACAATTTATCAGTAACCATTGGTGCTGCTGATACTTTCAGGGCAGCAGCTATCGATCAATTAGAAGTATGGTCAAATAGGACAAATGCTAAGTTAATCAAACAAAAAATGGGATCTGACCCTGCATCCGTTTGCTTTGACACACTTAAATCAGCAAAGTCCAATGATTCCGATGTAGTTATAATTGATACAGCTGGAAGACTTCACAATAATGTCAATTTAATGAACGAATTGACAAAAATTAAGAAAGTAATGTCAAAGGTTTCGATAAATGCTCCTCATGAAGTTGTTTTAGTGCTAGATGCTACAACTGGTCAAAACGCTATAGAACAAGCAAAACAGTTTTCTAAAGCTACTGAGGTTGATTGTATTGCTCTGACTAAGTTAGACGGGACCGCTAAAGGTGGAATAGCAATTGGAATTTCTGATCAATTAAATATACCTATAAAGTATATAGGCTTGGGTGAAAAGGTAAACGATTTGCAGCTTTTTGATAAAGATAAATTTGTTGATACTTTGTTTAGTAATGAAAACTAAAGAACAGAAAAATAATATTAATGTAATCACATTAGGATGCTCAAAAAATACCTATGATTCTGAGATTTTAATGGGGCAGCTTAAAAACAATGGAGCAGTGGTCAAGCATGAGAGTGATGATGAGTCCTCAGATATTGTAATTATCAACACATGTGGATTTATTGAAAATGCAAAGCAAGAATCTATTGATACAATTTTACAACAGGTTGAGAATAAAAAAAATGGCCTCATAAAAAAAGTCTATGTAACAGGATGTCTCTCTGAAAGATATAAAGAAGATTTGCAAAATGAAATTAGTGAAGTTGATAAATTTTTCGGAACTAATAATTTAAAAGAACTTTTAGAAGAGCTAAAATTTGATTACAAAAAACAGTTACTAAATCAAAGAAAATTAACCACACCTAGACATTATGCTCATTTAAAAATCTCGGAGGGTTGTAATAGGAAATGTTCGTTCTGTGCAATACCACAAATGAGAGGAAAACATATTTCAAAAAAAATTGAGAATATAGTAGATGAGGCTAGTGAGCTTGCAAAAAAAGGCATTAAAGAAATTTTATTGATTGCTCAAGATCTTAGTTATTATGGAGTAGATATTTACAAAAAAAGAAAGTTATATGATTTACTTGTTGAACTTTCAAAAGTTGATGGAATTGAATGGATAAGATTACATTATGTTTATCCAACGGGCTTCCCTTCAAATGTTATTGAACTCATAAATAAAAATGAAAAAATTTGTAGTTATATTGATATGCCTCTTCAGCATATTAATGATAAAATACTTAAATCAATGAGAAGATCAACTACAAAAAAACGTACCAATGAATTGATAAAAAAGATCCGAAAAAGTAAATCTAATATTTCAATAAGAACAACTGTAATTGTAGGTTACCCTGGAGAAACAAATGAAATATTTAATGAGCTAAAATCTTGGGTTATGGAAAGTAAATTTGAAAGATTAGGAGTATTTAAGTACTCACATGAGGAAGATACACACGCTTATAATCTAATTGATGATGTTGATCAAGAAGAAAAGCAAAGAAGATATGATGAAATAATGTCAATCCAGAGAGACATTTCATTATCAATCAATAAAAATAAAATTGGATCTGAAATTAAGGTTTTAATTGATAGATTTGAAAACGGTTTTTATTATGCAAGAACAGAATTTGATTCTCCTGAAGTTGACAACGAAGTAATTATTAGAAATGCAGAATTTTTGAGAGTAGGAAGTTTTATAAAAGTTAAAATTGTTGACGCTAACTACTATGACTTATTCGCTGAAATTATTTAAAATATGTTCCAAAATTTATCAGAAAAATTAGAAAGAGCTTTTAAAACATTAAAAGGTAGGGCTACTATTTCTGACATTAATGTAGCTCAAACTATGAAAGAAATTAGAAAAGCACTAATTTCTGCGGATGTTGATTATAAAACAGCAAAATCTTTCACTAATAAAGTCAGAGAAAAAGCAATTGGGCAAAAGGTATTAACAAGCATTGAGCCTGGACAGTTATTAACCAAGATAATGAAAGATGAATTGGCTGAGCTAATGGGTAGCCAAAGCTCTGATATTCAAATTGAGAGAGGTTTGACAAAAATTTTAGTAGCCGGTTTGCAAGGATCAGGAAAAACCACTTTTTCTGGAAAGTTGGCACTTTTTCTTAAGAACAATAAAAAATTAAAACCATTGCTAGTTGCTTGTGATGTATATAGACCTGCTGCAATAGATCAGTTAGAGATACTTTCAAAACAAGTTAATGCAGATTTTTACTGTGAGAGAGATAATAAAGACCCTGTTAGTATTTCTAAAAATGCAATTAAGTTTTCAAAAACAAACAATAATAATTTGATAATTATTGACACAGCTGGTAGAATTTCAATTGATCAAGAAATGATGAACGAAATTGGTGAAATCAAAAAAGC
Organism: uncultured Bacteroidota bacterium; assembly: GCA_902597195.1. Lineage (GTDB taxonomy): Bacteria > Bacteroidota > Bacteroidia > Flavobacteriales > BACL11. Next base: position 13,611 of record CACJWV010000011.1, read on the forward strand.
TGTTAGTCCCAGTGAAACATTATTTGTTGTGGATGCAATGACTGGACAAGATGCAGTTAACACCGCAAAGAATTTTAATGAGGTCTTAGATTTCGATGGTGTCGTTTTGACAAAATTAGATGGAGATACTAGAGGTGGTGCAGCATTAACAATAAGATCTGTTGTAAACAAACCAATTAAATTTATAGGTACAAGTGAAAAAATGGAAGGTCTTGATGTCTTTTATCCCGACAGAATGGCTAGTAGAATTTTAGGAATGGGTGATGTGATTTCTCTTGTTGAGAGAGCTCAGCAACAATTTGATGAAGATGAAGCTAGAAAAATTCAGAAAAAAATTGCAAAAAATAAATTTGGGTTCGATGACTTCTATAAACAAATTCAACAAATTAAAAAGATGGGAAGTATGAAAGATTTGGTTGGTATGATTCCAGGTGTTGGAAAAAATATTAAGGATATGGATATAGATGATGATGCTTTTAAATCTATTGAAGCAATTATTAATTCAATGACTCCCAAAGAGAGAAGTAATCCTGAAATATTAAATGGAAGTAGAAGAAAAAGAATTGCTGTCGGTTCAGGAAATAGTGTTAGCGAAGTAAATAAATTGATAAAACAGTTTTCACAAATGAGTAAAATGATGAAAATGATGCAAGGTGGAGGAAAAAATAGAGTTATGGATATGTTTAATAATCAAATGCAAAGAAGATAAATTGAAAATTTTAGATGGAAAATATATTTCTTCTATAATAAGAAGTGAGATAAAGACAGAAGTGGAAAGAAACTCACCAGCTAGACCTCATTTATGTGCGATTTTAATTGGAGATAATGGAGCCAGTAGAACATATGTAAACGCAAAGGTAAAAGCATGTGAAGAAGTCGGATTTAAATCAACTTTACTTCACTATGATGATATTTCAGAACTTGATTTGCTAAAAAAGATTGATGAAATTAATAATGATAAAAATATTGATGGACTTATTGTTCAGCTCCCTTTGCCAAAGCATATTGATGAAAATAAGATAACTCTAGCTGTAAAACCCGCAAAGGATGTTGATGGATTTCATCCTGTTAATATGGGAAAGATGATGTTAGGGCTTGATTCAATGATTCCAGCTACTCCAGCTGGAATAATAGAGTTGATTAAAAGATATAAAATTGAAACTTTAGGCAAAAAATGTGTCGTTGTAGGCAGAAGTAATATTGTTGGGCTTCCTATAAGTGTTTTACTAGGAAAAAATAAATATCCTGGAAATTGTACCGTAACTTTAACACATTCAAAATCAAAAAATTTAAAAGAAATTTGTGCTTCAGCTGATATTTTGATAGTTGCTCTAGGAATTGCAAATTTCATAAAATCAGATATGGTAAAAAAGAATTGTGTGATCATAGATGTTGGAATAAGTAGAGTGAAATCTGACAAAACAAAATCTGGATGGAAGTTATTCGGAGATGTTGATTTTGAAAACGTAAAAGATAAATGTGATTATATAACACCTGTCCCTGGCGGTGTTGGACCAATGACCATAGCGATGTTGTTATCTAATACCCTCAAAGCTGCGAAAAAAGAAAATAAATATTAACTTTTCAATTCCTTTTGCAGAGATTTTATTTCTTCTCTAACTCTTATTGCCCCATCAAAATCTAATTCTTTTGCAAGCTTGTTCATCTCTAATTTTTTTATTTTAATCTCCTTTTTAATCTCGCTTTGTGATAAATTCAGAGGGTTTTTTTCGTAACTTTTTTTGTCAATTTTTTTTACAATGGTATTTTTTTTCTTTCTGGTAATTTGAGTTGGTGTAATTTGATTTTTTTCATTAAATTCTTTCTGAAGCTTTCTTCTTCTGTTAGTTTCATCAATTGTTTTTTTCATTGAATCAGTAATTTTATCAGCGTACATGATTACCCTACCATTTAAATTTCTTGCTGCTCTTCCAGCGGTTTGTGTCAAGGACCTGTGAGATCTTAAAAAACCTTCTTTATCGGCGTCTATTATAGCCACTAAGCTAACCTCAGGCAGATCAAGACCTTCTCTTAATAAATTAACTCCAACAATAACATCTATTTTTTCTTCAACTAAGGAATTTAAAATTTCAACTCTCTCAATTGTGTCAATATCCGAATGCAAGTATGAACAATTTATGTTAAATCTACCTAAGTATTTTGATAGTTCCTCGGCCATTTTTTTTGTTAGTGTTGTAACTAAACTTTTTTCATTTTTTTCAACCCTTAACCTAATTTCTTCAATTAAATCATCAATTTGATTTTTTATTGGTCTAATTTCTATGATTGGATCCAATAAGCCTGTGGGTCTAATGATTTGCTCTGTTACAATTCCATTTGATTTGTTTAGTTCATAGTCGGATGGAGTAGCGCTAACAAAAATTGTTTGGTTACTAATTAGATCAAATTCTTCAAACTTTAAAGGTCTGTTATCCAAGGCTGATGGCAATCTAAACCCATGCTCTACAAGATTTTCTTTTCTTGATCTATCACCTCCGTACATTCCTCGTATTTGAGGAATTGTCACATGACTTTCATCAATAATTGTAAGATAATTTTCTGGAAAATAGTCAAGTAAACAAAATGGTCTGGCACCAGGTTTTCTACCATCAAAATAACGTGAATAATTTTCAATACCACTACAATAACCTAATTCTTTTATCATTTCAATATCTAAATTAGTACGCTCTTCAAGTCTTTTAGCTTCAATATTTCTAAAATCTTGTTTTAAGTATTCAGTCCTTCTAAGTAAATCTTTTTGCATATCAAAAATCGCATCATTAACCTTATTTGAAGATGTCATAAACAAGTTAGTTGGGCATATTCTAATATTATCATGCTTTTCTAAGAATTTAAATTCTTTACTAGAATAACTTTCAATTCCAGCTATCTTATTTTCATCCAATTTAATTCTAAATATAATATCTGAGTAAGATGGATATACGTCAACACTATTTCCAATTGCTCTAAAAGTTCCTCTTTCTAGACTTTCAGTTGTTCTTGAATAAAATGCATTAACTAAGCTCTTAATTAAAATTTGCCTATCCATTTTTGAGTTTTGATTTAAAAAAATTATTCCGTTGTAATAATCATCAGGATTACCCATCCCGTAGATACAAGAAACGGAAGAAACAACAATTATGTCTTTTCTACCAGAAAGTAGTGATGAAGTTGCTTTTAATCTGTATTTTTCTATCTCTTCATTAATTGACAAATCTTTCTCAATGTAAATGCCAGTAGATGGAATATATGCTTCTGGTTGATAATAATCATAATACGACACAAAATATTCTACACAATTGTTTGGGAAAAAAGATTTGAACTCGCTGAATAATTGAGCAGCAAGAGTTTTATTATGGCTAAGAACAAGTGTAGGTCTTCCAATTTCTTTAATTACATTGGCAACTGTGAATGTTTTTCCTGATCCAGTAACACCAAGTAAAGTTTGGTAAGGAAAATTATTGTTTAATCCAGAGACTAGTTCATTAATTGCTTTTGGCTGATCACCAGTTGGTTTAAAATTAGATTCTAATTTAAAATTCATAATACTATATTTTCCAAATTTTCCAACTTTCAAGTGCTTGATTAATAAGCATTTCATGACCATTTAAGGTATTCGCACATTTTTTTTGGCATTTTTTCAAAAATATTGTCTGAACTGGATTATAGATTAAATCAATAGCAGTATGTTTTTCATTGACTTGATCATAATTAATATCAGGAAATCTATGAATATTGTGAACCATTCCAAGTGTAGTTGTGTTAATTATAATATCGAAGTCAATCAAGTTATTTTTTTTAAGAAATTCATAATCAAATTTACTTCTTCTGCTAATAACTAAGTATTTAATATTTAATTTTCTTAAGACATACTGTATACCTTTTGATGCCCCTCCATCTCCAAGTACTAAACATTTTTTATTAGCTGATAATTGTTTTTTATATGCTTTCATAAATCCTAAATAATCAGTATTAAAGCCAATCAAATCATTTCCTTCAACTTTAATTGTATTTATTGCACCAATTTTTGAAGAGACATCATCAATTTTATTAAGGTATTTTTTTATTGATAATTTGTATGGAGATGTTACATTTAAAGCTATAATATTTTTTTTCTTGATATAATTATGTAATTGATCAATTCTGTTGATTTCAAGATTTATATATTCAATATTTTTAATGTTTTCTTTTTTTATTTTTTCATTAAAAAATTTTATTGAGAAAGAACTTGATAAATTTTTACCAACAAGCGCGATTCTTCTCATTTTTAATCTGAAGATCGATTTTCAATTAATGAAACTGATAAAAAACCAATGACCATGAGAACTAATGTTGAAATAAAGTAAATACTCGCATCAAATGGAAATTTATAGTTGTATGCCAAAGTAATATCAAATAAAGATAAATCAATATTTCTATTAACAGCCAATTTATCTTTGAAGGGCCATATAATATGTATTGAGCCAATCATAAATCCAGTTAAAATTGCAATGGTCTGATTTTTATATTTCTTCAATAAAAAAGCAATTGCGTGAGAAAAAATTAGAAGTCCAAGAACAGATCCAATTAAAAAAAGAGATAATATTTTTACATTTAAGTTTACTATGGATTCAACAAGTATAAGCTCATAATTACCCATTAAAATTAAAATAAATGAGCCGGAAAGACCAGGGAGTAACATACCAGAGGTTCCAATTGCACCACATAATAAAATGTATAAGGAATTAGTGTTTTCTGAGCCAGATGCTCCAATAGTAAGGTAGTATGCTATAATTATGCCAGTGAAAAGTGAAAAAAATGTAGATAATCCCCATTTTTTTATTCTCTTACCGACATAATATATTGATGCAACAATCAATCCAAAAAATAAGGCCCAAATATGACTAGGGTATCTTTCAAATAAAAACTCAAAAAGTTTTGCAACGGAAAAAACACTCGCGATTGATCCGGAAAAAACAAGAGATATAAATTTAAGATTTACGTGTTTTGAAAAATCTTTAAATTTTAGATTTAAAATTAATTTTAATGCTCTATAGTTAAATGATTTTAATGAAAAAATTAAGTCTTCATATATATTTGTTATTAATGCAATAGTGCCACCTGAAACACCAGGTATAATATTTGCAATCCCCATAAAAAATCCTTTAAGAAATAACAAAAAATCTTTGTTCATTGGTGAAAAATATCTAATGTATCTGCTCTTAGTCCAAGCCTGAGGCACTCAAGTGCAATAATTTCGTCAGTAGAGATATTACCCAAATTCACATCTATTCCTAATTTTCTGATAAACCATGACTGTTGAGCTTTAAGTGGAGTTTCCCAAATAATCTTGTTCTTTTCGATTTTGGAGACAATCAAATTAAATAGTTTTTCATCGATTTGGAAATTAGAGTCATATATGCCTGTGTTTCCTGATTCTCTTGATTCAGCAATGACTTTCCATGAACCTGAGCTGATTTCACTGGTCATCTGTTCAACCCAATCTTTATTTGATAAAGCATTGGAGTCAAGTTTAGATCCAACCTCAGAGATAACTTTAAACTCTCTACTTAATTGATTTATAATTTTACATTTTTCTTGATGATCTATTTTAATTGATCCATCAGAAATTTCAATAATATTTAATTCATGTTTTTTGTTAAATTTTATGAAATCATTAATTTTCTTCTTAAGAAAGAATAGTTCAAAAAGAGTTCCTCCAAAAAAGACATCTATTTTTTTTTCCTTGAAAATTTTTATTTTTTCCGCTAAATTTTTTGTGATTAATGAAGATCCAAATCCAATTTTAACCATATCAATATAATCACCTGCTTTTTCAACTAAACTCTCAGATTCTGCAAGGCTCAACCCTTTATCTATTACCATAGTTATACCGACGTTTCTTGGTTTTAATGGTCTTACGGGCAAGTTGATCATATTTATCAATAATTTAATACAAATATAAATAACTATATCTCAATTTTATTTATTATAATTTTGTTAAAATTTAAATTATGACATTAATTAAATCAATTTCAGGAATTAGGGGGACTATTGGTGGTGATATAGGTAATTCACTCACGCCTAATGATGTTGTTAGTTTTGCTGCTGCGTACGCTGTTTGGATTAAATCAAAAAATCTTAACAATACTGTTATAATTGGAAGAGATGCCCGTGTCTCTGGGGAAATGATATCTAATTTAGTTAGTTCTACGCTACAACTATCTGGAATTGATGTTATAGATATTGGCTTATCTACAACACCTACTGTTGAAATTTCAGTACTTGAGAATAACTATTCGGGTGGAATTATAATAACGGCCAGTCATAATCCTGGAAATTGGAACGCATTAAAACTTCTTAATAGTAGTGGAGAGTTTATTTCAGCATCAGATGGACACGAAATATTAAAAATAGCTTCAAATAAAACATTTGATTATGTTGATGTCTCTCTACTTGGTAAATATAAGCTTGATGAAAATTTTAACGATTTCCATATTGACAAAATATTAGACCTTGATCTAGTAAATAAAGAAGCAATCAAAAAAGCCAAATTAAATGTTGTCATTGATGCAGTGAATTCAACAGGAGGTTTTATGATTCCTAAACTACTAGAAAAGTTGGGAGTAAGCTATCATAAATTATATTGTGAACCCAATGGCATTTTTCCACATAACCCAGAACCATTAGCGGAAAATCTGTCTGAAATTTCAACCCAAGTTGTAAACAATGGATCTCACTTAGGTTTAGTTGTTGATCCTGATGTTGATCGTCTTGCAATTGTTTGTGAAGATGGTTCAATGTTTGGTGAAGAATATACATTGGTTAGTGTGGCAGATTATATTCTTTCAAAGAAAAGAGGTGCAACAGTTTCAAATTTATCATCAACAAGGGCATTAAAAGATATTACCGAAAAATATGGATGTAATTATTTCCCTTCTGCAGTTGGTGAGGTTAATGTTGTTGAATGCATGAAAATCAACAATGCTGTTATTGGTGGGGAAGGGAATGGAGGAGTAATTTTACCGGATTTACACTATGGAAGAGATGCGCTAGTTGGAATTGCTTTATTTCTATCACTTTACGCTGAGAAAGGTTTAAAAGCTAGTGTTTTAAGAGATAGTTATCCCAAGTACTACATGAAAAAAAATAAAGTTGAATTGGATGATGAAAACAAAATTCAAAATGTCTTTGATTATTTACTTTTGGAGTATGATTACGCTCATATTAACAAGATTGATGGTGTTAAATTTGATTTTGAAAATGGATGGGTACACGTTAGAAGATCAAATACTGAGCCAATAATTAGAATATATTCAGAATTTAATAACAAAGCTGATTTAGAAAAATTTTCTAAAGAATTTTTTACTAAGATTAATACCTTTTAGATGGATGTATATTTTGATAATGCAGCTTCAACAATTATAACAAAAGAAGTTATAGATGAAATGATTAAATGTCAAAAAGACATTTTTGCTAATCCGTCATCAGTTCATAAGTTTGGTAGAAAAGCAAAAACTATCATTGAAAATTGTAGATCTATAATTTCTAGCAAACTTAAAACAAGTCCAGGTAATATTTTTTTTACCTCTGGTGGTACTGAAGGTGATAATATGGCTATATTTAGTATTGCAAGAAGCAAAAAAATAAAAAATATAATTACCTCAAGAATTGAACATCCTGCTGTACTTCAACCCATTCAGTATTTAATGAAAAATGAAAAAATTATTTCCCATTTTGTTGATACTGATAAAAATGGCAATATTGATTATCAACATCTCAGTAATTTGCTGTCCAAATTTGAATCTAATACTCTAGTTAGTTTAATGCATGCAAATAATGAAATTGGAATAATAAATGACATAAAAAAAATTGGAGAAATCTGTAAAAAAAATAATGCGCTTTTTCATTCAGATGCTGTGCAGACAGTTTGTCATTATGAAATAGATTTATCAGATATATACATCAATTCAATAACTGCATCTGCTCATAAATTTCATGGACCTAAAGGCATTGGTTTTATATATCTCTCCGATGATACAATGATTGATCCCTACATTTTTGGTGGTGGCCAGGAAAGAAATATGAGAGCTGGAACAGAAAATATTTCATCTATTTTAGGAATGACCAAGGCATTTGAAATTGCCTATAAAAATTTGGAAGAAGAATCTAAATATATTTATAGTTTAAAAGAGTATATGGTCGAAAAATTAAAAAATGAATTTTCTGGTATTTCATTTAATGGATTTTCTGAATTTTCAGATAAAAGTTTAAATACTGTCCTTTCAGTAAATTTTCCTAAATCAAAGAGCTCAGAAATGCTATTATTTAATCTTGACATTGCGGGTGTAATGTGCAGTGGTGGTAGTGCTTGTTCATCAGGAACACAAATTAAATCTCATGTGCTTTCTGAAATAAATCCTAAATTTGATGGGAAGACAGTTAGATTTTCATTTAGTAAATTGAATAGAATAAAGGAAATTGATTACACAATTGCTATTCTTAAAAAACTTATTTTGTAATAATTATCTTTTTTATCCTAAAAGAAGAATAAGCAAGAATCAAAGTCATTATTGGACTAATTAGATTAAAAAAACAAAAAGGAAGATAAGCTATAGTACTCACACCAAGAATAGCTGATTGAGTGGCTCCGCATGTATTCCAGGGTACAAGAACAGATGTGACTGTTCCTGAATCTTCTAAAGTTCTACTGAGATTCAAGCTAGATAATTTATTTTCACTATAGTTTTTCTTAAAAATTTTACCATTAACTATAATTGACAAATACTGGTCAGCTGTTGTTACATTAAAAAATATGCAAGAAATTACAGTTTTAAAAACGATATTTTTATCATTATTGCGATTTCCTTTTATAAATTCACTGATATCTTTAATTATTCCTGCACACTGCATCGATCCTCCAAATACCATGGCTGAAATAACAAGCCAAATTGTATTTAACATTCCACTCATTCCAGATGTGCTTAGTAATGAATTAAGTGAGTTATTTTCAGTAATTATAGAGAAGTTAGTAGTAATGCAAGATATTATTAAATAATATTCTGATTTGTTAAAATATGAATCAGTTTTTACTAAAGTTTCAAGTAGCTTCTCTTGAAAAATAAATGTACTAAGGCATCCAAGTAAAACAGCAAAAAATAGTGAAGCTACAGCTGGTATCTTTTTAATTATCAGAAAAATTATCAATAAAGGAGTTAATAAAATTAATGGATTTATGTTAAATGTTTTATCTAGTGTTTTCTGTATATTACTGAGATCCTCTAATAAGCTGTTTTCATAATTTAATCCAATAATAAAAAATATCACTAACGTAATTACAAAAGATGGAATTGTGGTGTACGACATATATTTAATATGTTCAAAAATATCACTCTCAGTAACCGCAGAAGCTAAGTTTGTTGTGTCAGATAGTGGAGACATTTTATCACCAAAATATGATCCAGAAATAATTGCTCCAGCTGTTATTTCAGCAGGTACTGCTAAAACTTTACCAATTGCTAAGAGAGCAATTCCAATGGTAGCTATCGTACTCCAAGAACTTCCAATTGACAATGAAACTATTGCTGTGATAATACAAGTTGCAATTAAAAAGTAATTAACATTCAATAACTCAAGACCATAGTATACTAATGTGGGAATTATTCCTCCTATTAACCAAGATCCTGATAAGGCACCTATTAAAAGTAAAATAATTATTGCATTAGATGTAGACCTTATACTATTTGATATTGATTTAAAAATCACTTCCCAACTTATATTTCTTTTCAATGCAATCAAGCATGCCAGTGCGGCTGAAAAAAGGAGAGCTATTTGATTAGGGCCTGATATGGAGTCATTTCCAAACTCTAGTACGTTTACCGATAACAATAAAATCAATAAAATAATTGGTGAAAAAGACTGAAGTAAATTAATTTTATTCAATTACTTTTATCTTCTTTTTGATAGTAACCATATCCGTAACCATATCCGTATCCATAGCCATATCCATATTTGTTTTCACTAAAGTCATAGTCATTTACAATAAGATTTAGATTCTTAACTTCTTCGTTATTTTTTAAGTCGTTAATGACACTAAATGATCCAAAATCAGAATACTTATGTCTTATTACATATAAATTAATATCAGTGAATTTCATAATAATTAGCGCATCTGTAACTAAACCAACTGGAGGTGTATCAATAATTATGTAATCATATGTTTTTTCTAATTTTTTGATAACATTTAGCATTTTAGAGCTATCTAATAGTTCAGCAGGATTAGGTGGTATAGGTCCGGATAAAATTAAATCTAAATTATCAATTTCTGTTTTGTTTATAACACTCTTAAGTTCAGTCTTATTAATTAAAACTGTACTTAAACCTGATTTGTTATCAAAATTAAAGTCTTTGTGTAATTTAGGCTTTCTTAGATCAGCACCAATTAAAACTGTTTTTTTACCAGAAATAGCTAAAATAGTAGCTAGATTCATAGAGCAAAAAGTTTTTCCTTCACCACCTTTGGTAGATGTTACACTGATTATTTTTTTATCTTTTTCAGAACTAATGTATTGAATATTAGTTCTTAAAGATCTAAATGATTCAGATAATACAGATTTTGATTTTTTTATTATGAGATTTGAATCATCAGAATTATTACCAATTAATGCTAAAATTGGAACACTAGTTCTTTTTGTTATATCAGATTTTGTTTGTATCGAATTATTAAAAAAGTCTTTTAGTGATAAGTATAAAATTGGCACAAATAAAGTGCTAAAAAGAGCTAGAAAATATATTAATGATTTGTTTGGAAATACAGGAACATCACTATCAAGTCTAGCAGTATCAATTATTTTGTGATCAGAATTTGTTCCGGCTTTAGCTAGAGATGCTTCATATCTT
>CACJWV010000012.1 GCA_902597195.1 uncultured Bacteroidota bacterium
ATGACTATCGAAAATTTTTGTAATGAGTTTATCATATATATGGATTTTTTATTACTTATTCTATCCCCTACACAAATCTAAGAAAAAATAGTAGTTTTTGCAAGATTTTAACAGTCTGGGGGAAAAATAAAGATTCTAGTAAAAAGTGAGTTGCCCGACTAGGGATCGAACCTAGACTCTTCTGGACCAAAACCAGACGTGTTGCCAGTTACACCATCGGGCAATAAATTTGGACAGAGCAAAAATAGGAATAATTACAAATAAAGAACTTTTATTTTGAAAGAAATAGAGAAATTAATTTTCATAAATTCGCAGAAAGATCAATTTAATGAGCAATTTCAATAAAATCAATAATATTTTAGGCTGGACTATCTTTTCAATTGCAAGTTTTGTTTATTTGTCAACTATAGAGCAAACTGTAAGTTTTTGGGACTGTGGAGAATATATTTCAACAGCTTACAAATTAGAAGTTGGCCATCCACCGGGAGCTCCATTATTTCAGCTTTTAGGTAGAATTTTTTCATTGTTTGCTGAACCAGCTACTAGCCAAGTTGCAATATCAATTAATGTGTTATCGGCACTGTGTAGTTCATTTACCATACTTTTTCTTTTTTGGACAATTACTGGTTTTGCTCAAAAAATAACCTTAAAATGTTCTGCACAAACAAGAGATCTTCTAATCCTATTCTCTGGCGCAGTTGGTTCATTAACATATACCTTCACCGATTCTTTTTGGTTTTCTGCTGTTGAAGGTGAAGTTTATGCAATGTCTTCTTTTTTTACCGCCATAACATTTTGGTGTATAATGAAATGGGAAAGAGAATCTGAAACCGCTAGCTCATCAAGATGGTTAGTGCTTATATCATATCTTATTGGGCTCTCCATAGGTGTTCACCTACTAAGTTTACTTACTATTCCTGCAATGGGAATGATTTACTATAATAAAAAATATAAGTATACCAAAACTGGAGCAGTCAAAGCTTTTCTCATCTCTTTAGGAGTTCTTGTTTTTATTCAGGGGATAATTATTCCTGGAGCAGTAAGCCTGATTTATTCATTTGAATTGTTTTTTACAAATACAGTCGGACTTCCATTTAATTCAGGTACAATAATTTATTTCATCGCAATAATTATAGCTATAACACTTGGCCTAATTTACACAAGGAAAAATAATAAACCACTATATAATACTGGTATTTTAAGTCTACTCGTATTGTTAATCGGATACTCTTCATTTGCAATTTTAGTTGTTCGCTCCAATTCCAACCCCCCTATAGATGAAAATAATCCTGAGGACGCTGTTGGGCTTCTATCATATCTTAAAAGAGAACAATATGGCTCATGGCCAATTGTTTATGGACAATATTTCAATGCTAAGCTTGACAACAAAGAGCCTTATATTGATGGTAAACCCATTTATGAAAAAGATAAAAAAAAGGGAAAGTATGTTGTAATTGATAAGAGAGAAAATTCTCTTCCAAATTACAGCAAAAAATATAAAACAATTTTTCCCAGAATGTGGAGCAATACTCAGTCTAGGCATGCAAATGGATATAAGTCATGGGCAGGGCTCAGTAAAAATGATGACAAGGTACCATCATTTAGTCAAAATCTTACTTTTTTCTTTAAGTATCAAATTGGATGGTCTTATTTAAGATATTTCATGTGGAATTTTGCAGGCAGACAAAATGACTATATGAATATGGATGGTAATCCAGTATATGGGAATTGGGAGAGTGGAATAGGATTTATCGATCAAGCTAGATTAGGAACTCCTAGTGATGATTTTTTACCAAACCACTTAAGAAACAATAAAGGAAAAAATCATTATTACTTTTTACCTCTTCTGCTTGGTATTTTAGGTATGTACTTTCATTTCAAAAGAAATCAACAAGATGCTATAGCTAATTTACTTTTCTTTCTCTTCACGGGTATTTTAATCATTGTTTACTTAAATGTAACTCCATTTCAGCCTAGAGAAAGAGATTATGCCTACGTTGGTTCATTTTATGCATTTAGTATTTGGATTGGATTAGGTACAATTGCTCTCTTTGATTACATGAATAAATTTCTTGATGCAAAGAAAGCATCTATTTTTTCTTTTATAATAACTCTTCTTATCTCTCCAGTACTTCTAGCTTTTGAAAATTGGGATGACCATGATAGATCAGGCAGATTTACTGCTCTTGAAGTGGCAAAAAACTATTTAGATTCATGTGATAAGGATGCAATCATTTTTACTAACGGAGATAATGACACTTTTCCTCTTTGGTATGCACAGGAAGTTGAAAATTATAGAACTGATGTTAAAGTTGTTAACTTATCACTTTTTAATACTTCTTGGTACATCGATCAGATGAAAAGAGCCACATACGATGCCAAACCAATTCCGTCCTCTTTAACTGAAAAGGAATATAGGACAGGAACAAGAGACTATACACTAATTCAAGAAAGATTTAAAGAACACGTCGATGTGCAAGATGTTGTTAAGTTTATTAGAAGTAACAGTGCTAAAGCCAAAATAAGGACATCAGCTGGAATGAAAAACTACTGTCCAACAAAAAAACTTAAATTAAAAGTAGATAGATCTAAGGTTTTAAATTTTGTTCCTGAAAAATATCATAACAAAATTGTTGATGAATTGAAATGGAACATTAAAGGAAATGGTATCTATAAAAACAAACTAATGGTACTAGACATATTAGCAAATTTTAATTGGGAGAGACCTATTTATTTTGCTATTACGGTAGGTCGTGACAACTTCATGGGGCTTGAAAATTATTTTCAACTTGAGGGGCTAGCATACAGACTAGTTCCATATGAAACTAAATCATTTGATGGGCAGACGGGAACAGTTGAAGTAGAGAAAATGTATGATCGTCTTGTAAATAAATTTAACTGGGGTGGGTTTAGCAATAGTGATTTATATTTTGATGAAACAAACACTAGAATGGTCATGAACTTTAGAAATAACTATTCAAGACTAGCTGAAGCACTACATCAAGACGGTGACAATACAAGAGCAATTAAAACTTTAGATAAATGCATGAACGAATTTCCAAGAGAAACTGTCAACTATAGTTTTTTTGCAATTCCGATTGCTGATGTCTACTTCAAGGCTGGTGCCAAAGAAAAAGGAATGAATGTTCTGTCAGAGATGTCTGAAGATTTTATGAAAGAATATAAATTTTTCTCTAACTTCAGCGATAAGCAAGGAGTTAAACAAAATCTTTCGATTAGCACTCAGATCTTAGCTAGCTTATTCAGACTCATTCAATCTAATAATTTATACCAATCTGACTTCGACTACATTACGGAGAATGACCTATTTTACAAAGAAAAAAACAACGAAAAAATTGAGGTTTCCAAGTCTGAATTTGTGATTAATAACTTCGTTGATGAATTTCTTTCGCTACAATAGTTTTTTAGTCACCCCGGCAAGATTTTTTAAATTTTTTTTTAAGGATTTAATATGGGAAATGCCAACTAAAGAAAAAAAGATTTGGTTGACATTTGATGATGGTCCTGATCCAATTTTCACTACAGAAGTATTAAATATTTTAGACAAATATTCAATCAAGGCAACTTTTTTTCTTGAAGGTGAAAAGGCAGCCAAATACCCCTATTTAATTGAGCAAATAAAAAAAACTAATCACTCAATTGGCAATCATACTAATTCACACTTAAATGGATGGGAAACTTCAACAAATACATATTTAAAAGACGTCTATAAAGCACAAAAAGTAATAAAAAGCTCTCTTTTTAGACCGCCGTTTGGAAAAATTAAAATAAGTCAAATTAAAAATCTAATTAAAGATTTTAAAATTATTATGTGGAGTATTATGCCTTTAGATTTTTCAAATAAAATAAGTGATTCAGAATTTAAAGACAACATTCTCAAAAATGTAAAAAAAGGATCAATAATCGTCCTCCACTGTAATTCTAAAAGTCATCATAAAGTTTGTAAGAATTTACCGGATGTTCTTGAAGAGCTTTTAAAAAGAGAGTATGAATTTTGCTCTACTTGGTAGCTACACAAAAATGATCTAAATACTTGTCATCATGACTTTGTACAATAGAGTAGTCAGTAAAATTAATTGAATCCACAATTTCAGAATTTTTATTTTTTAAAGAAACTCGATTGTAGCGATTTAAAATATCATATGGAATTTGTAAAAGCTTCCTAGGTAATCTATACTGCAAATTAAAAATATCCCATTTCATTATTTTGTTCACAGATTCTTTATTTTTTTGGTAGTAGTTCATAACTTTTTGGTTTCCGTATACCCCAAAAATTTTAATATTTGTGAAAGCTACCGATAATATTTCCTTCATTTCAGAATTTGTGTACTCCCTCACATGCCATGGGTTTCTTGAAAGTGTCATAGCTTTATTGGGTGTAGTTAATATCAGTTTCCCACCTGGCTTTAAAACTCTAAAAATTTCTTCAACAAAAAACTTATCATCTTCAATATGCTCAATTACTTGAAATGTTACGACAAAATCTAATGAATCAGACTTTATTTTATCTAACGGTGGGACTTCACTTTTTATAAATGTTAATTTCTCAGATTTGAAGTTGATATTTGACTCATACTTGTCTATGCAAATATATTTTTTAACTTTTGGCAATAACTCTTTTATCCCATATCCCTCTCCACATCCAATTTCTAAAATATTTTTTTTTACAAGCTCAGCAGCTTTTTTATATGCAATCAAATGCCTTTGAAAAATTACATTTTCTGAGGCATCTTCCCCACTACTTCTTTCGGCCGTTTGTATTATTGACATTATTCAAAGATAACACTAAAGATTTAACTCCAAAAGTATTGGGCAATGATCAGAGTGCTTTACCTCCGACAATATACTAGATCTAACAATTTTAGAGTTCAATGATTTACTTAGCATATGGTAATCTATCCTCCATCCTAAATTTTTATTTCTAGAATTTGCGCGATAAGACCACCAGGTGTAATTGTGAGGCTCATTATTAAGCTTTCTAAATGAGTCTATGAATCCCATTTCCAAAAACTCTGTCATCCATTGCCTTTCCTCGGGCAGAAAGCCTGATGAGTTTTTATTGCTCACTGGATTATGAATGTCTATTGGTTTATGACAAATATTAAAATCACCACAAATCACAATTGGATTGTCTTTGAATGAATGAACATAATTTTCAAACTCTTTTAAAAATTTCATTTTAAAAGCCTGCCTTACCTCTCCACTAGTTCCTGAGGGGAAATATGAATTAATTACTGAAAAATTTTCAAAATCTAACTTTATTACTCTTCCCTCTTTATCAATTTCTGGGACATTCATTCCAGTTGTAATTTTATTGGGAGACATCTTGCTGAAGATTGCAACTCCACTGTAACCAGGTTTTTCAGCGGAATTACAAAATGTTTTATATCCTAAATTTTTAAACATATTTAGGTCAAATTGTGTTTCAAAAGCTTTAATCTCTTGAAAACAAATTATATCAGGAGATATAACTTTTAACCAATCAATTAAACCTTTTCTGATTGCTGCTCTTATGCCGTTAATATTATATGATATTATTTTTGTCATTACTTAAGCCTAAATGCAGTTTTTGCTGACAATCTCTCATCAACATAAAGATGAACTTTATAAATTCCTTCTTGTAAGATATTAATTCTTTGCCAATCTAAACAAATACTCTGTTCACTGTTATCGTAAAATAAAGAATCTTTTTTTGTAAAAAGGAAAGTTGTTGAGTCAATACCATATTTGATGCTATCAGATGATATAACAGTACTATTTGGGTCTATTATTTGTAAATAATAGTTTTTAATTTCTTTTTTTGCTATTGTATTTTGCAACACTAGAAAGCAGACTTGTATAATTTGGGTTTTTTTTGCTGAACTTGTTTCAACTAGCCTTCCACTTTTTCTGTAACGAAATGTTGTTACATTTAAATCAGAGATTTCTAATATTGATCCTTCAGAAACTTTTTTTTCAAGCTCAATGTTTTGTTTATTGAGTTTATAATTTTTCCAATTGATATCTTTATTTACTCTGATTACACTATCTTTTTGTTTTGTTAGTTTTTGATTTAAAACGAGAAGTGAGTCTATATCTGCAATGTATCTTTTTGCAATCTCTTTTAACCTATCAATTTTTTCTCTGGCTAACTTTAAATCATTTTCTTTTCTTAGTAAACCTCTGATGTCAGAAATTTGTTGTTTAATTATTGAGTCTTGAACTTGTAATTGATCGCCTAAGCCTGAATATTCTTCTAATAGATTATCGTGCTCATCAATCAAGTCATCTAGCTCGTCTCTGAGTTGGTTTTTTTCCTCAACAAATTGAATTTTAATATCCATTTGTTTTTGCATTTGTTCTTTTTGAAAAAATAGACTGGAAACAAGAGAGATTATGATAAAAACAAATATTATAAACAACCATTTTAATCTACTACTGTTTTTTATTTCATCAATTATTTTCATTCTTAAAAATTGAGTTTAATTGATGATTCTTTTATTCTTTGCTCAAGAGAAAATAATATCCCTCTAATTATTTCTTCCTCTAGATATTCTTCAAAAGAAAAATTATTACTTTTTGTCCAAGATAGTCTTGAGATAGGGATTTTATTATTTATCCTTACTAAATTATTCCAAAGCAAACCAACTGAGTTGTTTTTTCTAAGTTCTGATTTAAGATTTTTTTTTATAATAAAGTTGACATTGCCTTTTTGCAAAATTAGTTGAGACAGCTTTGTTTTCTCTGTAAGCTTTAAACTACTAAAATCATATTTAGTTATCTCAATAACAATTTCATCTTTAGACATTTTACAAACCCTTTCTGCTGTTCTATTCATTTTGAAAACAAGATCATTAGTTAAGTTACCCTTATCATATTTAATCAAAACATCTTTCATTTTTTTGGCATTAGGTGGAAATTTAATTTTAATTGATTCATTTTTTAAAAATCCGTCTTTAATCATTATGTCTCTAAAAGTTAAATCAACAAGATTTAAATAAGCTTCTTTTGATGATGAGATTTTATTAATTTTTTCTTCAGTAAGTTTTTTCTTTGATTTAACTACTATGTTTTTTAATGAATTAATCTGAGAAAAGTTTTGATTAAGAAAACATGTTGATAGAATTAGTGTGAGTGAATACCTTAACATAAAACAAATTTAGCAACTAATTTTAGTTACTTAAAATTATTGAGAAAATAAAAAAACCCCACAATTCGTGAGGTTAATTTTTGTGGGCCTAGTTGGGCTTGAACCAACGACCCCTTGATTATGAGTCAAGTGCTCTAACCAGCTGAGCTATAGGCCCTCTTTTTTTTTTAAATTAAAAAGATGGACAAAACTATTAAAATAACTTGATATTTAAGTATTTTACAAAATGAATAATATTGACACATTAATTTTTGATTTTGGAGGGGTAATTATTAATTTGGATTATAGTAAACCCGTAAGTGAATTTGAAAAATTAGGAATCCTAGACTCAAAAAAATTATATTCAAAAAAAGAACAAACAAAGTTATTTGACAGTCTTGAATGCGGTCAAATTTCTAATGAAAATTTTTTGAATGAAATTAGAAAAAAAAGTAACACTAATGATTTAGAATTGATAAAAAAAGCTTGGAATTCAATTTTATTAAATATCCCTGAGGAAAGAGTTCACTTACTTAAAAAGCTGAGCTCAAAATATAAAATTTTTCTTCTTAGCAATACAAACTCAATTCACTTAAAAGAAATAATAAGCTCGTATGGTGAAAAAAAATGGAAAAATTTTATTAGCATATTTAACGACGTTTATTTTTCAAATCAAATTGGAATGAGAAAGCCAAATGAAAACATTTTTTTTCATGTAATAAACAAAAATAAATTAGATGTTTCCAAAACTCTTTTTATTGATGATACTTCTCAACATATTAAAACTGCAAAAAAAATTGGCTTCAAAACTTATCATTTAACTGATAAAGAAGATATTACTAGCTTATTTCTTGAGAAAGCTCAATAAGAACACCACAAGTATCTTTAGGATGCAAAAAGCATATTTTTTTGTTATCAGCACCTGCTTTGGGCTTCTCATTCAAGACTCTTATACCATTACTAATAATTCTTTTTATTTCACTCTCAATGTCATCAACTTCGATACAAATATGATGAATACCTTCACTTTTTTTTGACAAGTATTTACTTATTGCGTTTTCTTTCGAGAGGGAAGAAATTAATTCAATTTTTGACTCTCCCAAATTAAAAAAGATTGTTTCTACTCCTTCACTTTCAACAGTTTCTTTTTTTGAAGGGTTGATATTTAATATTTTTTTAAAAATTTCTACTGAATCATCTAAAGAATAGACTGCCACTCCAATATGATTAATTTTTTTCATAAATTATTAGTAATCCCAAAAGCTAATGTGTCTTTCACTCAACTCAGAAACAAACTTATAAGTCATACCTATTTGATGAGAACCATAATTATGTATCATAATATTACCATTAAATGAGTGCTCATAGCAATAACTTATTGAAATATCGTTTAAGTCAAATCCGAAGGCAAAATAAATAGTGTTGTCAGATCTATAGTTTGTTCCAATCCATTTATTTTTCAAATGATGTAGTCTAGTATTAAAATTATACAGTGTTCTATTTTTGTTACTATTAATCATAATGGATGGTTGTAAATGCCAATCATTATCAATGATATTAAAAGAATAGCTAACGTCATAATAATGATTTCTGTAACCATTATTTAATTTAAAGCCTTTACCATCATCTGTGTTAAAGGCGCTTTCAAGAATATTTGTCTGTGAGTATGAGAAATAAAAATTTTCTGAATAAAATAGAGCTCCTGCTGATGCATCTCCAGTGAATTCATCAACTAAATCAACGTTAAATGCAGGATCTTGTCCGGGAGGAATATCTGAAATATCAAACTTTAATCTATAATAAAGCAGTTTTGCCCCTATGCCGAATGCGAGATTATAGTTATTATCATTTAATGGTATATGATAAGCATAATTTAACTGCATCTCTGATTGTTGAGAAGGTAAAGTAACATCATGAACAAAATTAATTCCAAGAGCAGATCTATTATTTACTGCACCACTGTAAGAAACATTTGATGAAAATGGTGCGTCTTGAAATCCCAGCCACTGCTTTCTAACTTGAATTACTAGTGGATTATATGTTTTAGAACCAGAAAAAGCAGGATTATTTATATCAGGGCTTTCAAAATGATTATTAAATATTGGACTTTGCTGTGAAAAAACTTTTCCAGTTGAAAACAAAATAGAAAAAATCAAGAGATATCTTTTCATCTTACAATTGTAATTGATCCTTTTAATATCTGATCTTCATTAGACAAATCAATTATGTAATAATATGTCGCTGAAGGCAACGGGTCACCATTTTTATCGTTTCCTGAAAATCCTAGTTCAAAAGAATTTTGGTAGTTTCTTCTTCTAAAAACTTGCTCTCCACTTCTTGAATAGATTTCAATTACTGCATTGGGATACATTTCAATGTTTTCAATATTCCAAATAGGATTATAAATATCATCATTGGGTGAGAATACTTTGTAAAATTTTAAACATTTCTTTGGATTAGTTTTTACTTCAACGCTATCAATCAATTTACAACCATAAGCATCTGTAATTTGAACTGAATACCAGCCGGGGGAAAGCATTTCAATTCTTGAAGCTGAATTATTTTCATCCAAAAAAACTATTTCATTAGACCATTCATATTCAAACGGAGGACTTCCGTTAGTGACAAAAACTCTTGCATCACCATTCTCATCATCTTTACATATAGCCCCTGTTGAGGACATGTACGAGCCAATTGAATTTTTAATTGGAATGTATAAAAACTGATCACTTGAACAAAAATTTGCATCTACAATGTTGAGAGTGTATGTATTATTTTGTTTTAAATTTTGAGCATTTCTGCTAGTATCACCGTTACTCCATTGAGTGGTGTATGGTGGAGTACCTCCAATTATATTGGTTGAAACATCCGCAGAATCAGAAGTTAGGCACAAATTACTTATCTCAAATATCGCTTTAATAGCTAAGGTTTGTTCAACTATAATTGTATCAATCTCATAGCATATTAGTGCTGTTGATGTATCTCCTGGAACTTGATTTTGCATTATATGAATTGCATAACTTCCAGAGTATAAATTCGATATTGTTTGGTTATTTGAATAATAACCATTATTACTTGTCCACCAAAAAGTTGAATTATTATCATTTACTGAAATATCAATTGAACCTGTATTAGTGCCATAACAATTTACGTTTTCAAGATTTAATAATGTATAGTCACATTGAGCAAAACAAATATTGCCAACGAAAATTAAGACAAGAGTTAAATTTTTTACCACTTTACGATTTGTTACAAATATACAAAACCCACTATTAAAGTGGGTTTCTTGAGGTATCGAGCGGATTCGAACCGCTGTAGATGGTGTTGCAGACCACTGCCTAGCCACTCGGCCACGATACCATATCAACGCAAATTTAAATAATAGAAATACAAATCAGTTGTTTTAATTAAAATTATTCATTGCGGAGTTAATACCTTGAGTTACATAACAATCAACAATCTTGTGACATTTTTCTTTGATAAATTTGATTTCAGATGTTTCAAAATCTGAAAACTTTTCAAGTACATAATTTGATTGATTACCTCTTTTAAAATCATTTCCAATGCCTACTCTTAATCTTGGATACATACTTGAATGCAAATAATCGTTAATGCTTTTTAGCCCATTGTGACCTCCATCGCTTCCACGAGCCTTCAATCTTGTTTTACTAAAATCCAAAGCCAAATCGTCAGTTATTACTAATAAGTTCTCAAAATTAATTTTGAGCTTCTGTTTCCAAAACTTTACTGATTTTCCACTATTATTCATAAACAAAGAAGGCTTGAGAAAATGCAAGGTTCTAGATTTGTATCTTGATGATGCATAATATCCGTATTTTTCCTCAACAAAAGAAACTGATAGTTCTGAAGCTAGATGGTCCAATATTGAAAAACCAATGTTATGTCTAGTATTTTCATACTCGGAACCAAGATTTCCAAGTCCAATGATTAGGAACTTCATTTAAAAACTATTCTTGTTGTTCTGAGGATTCTTCTTTAGCAGACTCTTTAACAGTCTTATTTTCAGACTCAGAGGCTGTATCTGATGATTTATCACCTCCACTCTCTTCTTCATTATCTTCTTCAATCTCATCTTCTATTGCTCCTCTTGCAGTTTTTACTCCAACAACTACGGAGCTATCTGGAGCTAGAAAAGTAAAATTATCACTTTTTAGATCCTTGATGTATATAAAGTCTCCTATTTTAAGTTCCTCAATATTGACTTCAATTGCATCTGGTAAATTTGAAGGTAATCCTCTGGTAATTATTTTTTTTCTTCTATGCAATAAATTACCTCCGTTTCTTACTCCGATTGCAAGCCCCTTCAAAGTAACTGGTATTGAAATTGTTACCTCTTTGTCATCAAAAATTTCTAAAAAATCTATATGTAATATTTTGTCCGTTACAGGATGAAACTGAATATCTTGCATTATCGCTTTATATTTATCATTATCAATATTAAGCTCAACAAAATATACTTCTGGAGTATAAACTAGTTTTCTAAATGCATTGGTCTCTGCATAGAAACACACCTGCTTTTCTCCCCCGTACAGAACGCATGGAACCATACCCTGATTTCTTAGTGCTTTAGAATCTGACTTACCGACAGATTTTCTGATATTTGCGCTAATTGCTAGTGTTTTCATTTGTTAATTATTAGATTAAAAAATTTTTAGTTATCGACTTCTTTTTCATAACTGCATCAATAGTATTCGCAAAAATTTCTGCAGTTGTGATCACTTTTATTTTTTCAGAATTATGTTTTTTTAGGATAGTATCCGTTACTACTACTTCTGTTAATTTAGAATTATTAATTCTTTCGTATGCGTTTGATGAAAAAAGCCCATGAGTACATATTGCTCTTACTGATTTCGCTCCATTATCTATCATTAAATCAGCTGCTTTGGTTAGGGTACCTGCTGTGTCTACCATATCATCTACAAGAATGACATTTTTTCCTTTCACATCTCCAATAATCATCATTTTGCTTATCTCGTTTGCCTTTTCTCTGTGTTTGTAGCAAACAACAACTTGAGAATTTAGGAACTTAGCATAAGTATTAGCTCTTTTGGTACCTCCCATATCAGGTGACGCTATAATTAAATTATCTAGATTCAAGCCTTGAACATAAGGGACAAATAAAGTGGATGCATAAAGATGGTCAACTGGAACTTCAAAAAAACCTTGTATTTGATCTGCATGTAAATCCATGGTCATAATTCTATCTACTCCTGCGGCCATTAATAAGTTGGCAACTAACTTAGCTCCAATTGGAACTCTTGGCTTACCTTTTTTGTCTTGTCTAGCATAACCAAAATATGGAATAACAGCTATAATCTTGTACGCAGATGCTCTTTTTGCTGCATCAATCATTAATAATAACTCCATTAAATTTTCAGATGGAGGAATTGTAGATTGAACTAAAAATACATGAGACCCTCTCACTGTTTCGTCAAATGATGGTTCAAATTCACCATCACTAAACTCAACAACTGATGTGTTGCAAATTTCTGTATCTAAAGACTTAGAAATTTTTTTTGCCAACTCTAGAGTTGATTGACATCCAATTATTTTAATTAGTTCTTTATTTTCCATATTTAAAAGAAGGGGTGCAAATATACTATAATTAGTATAATAATTTTAAATTTTATATGCTGATATTTAGTCAGACAATATTACTTTTGTAAGCTGAATTAAGCCCAGATGGCGGAATTGGTAGACGCGTTGGTCTCAAACACCAATGAGGAAACTCGTGCCGGTTCGACCCCGGCTCTGGGTACTAAAATTCTTAATAATGAGTATTAAATTAGATAAACAGAGAAAATACGACAAAGCCTATCTAAGAATGGCAATAGAATGGAGTAAATTATCCAAATGTCAAAGAAAAAAAGTTGGAGCCTTAATTGTTAAAAATAATATGATAATTTCAGATGGTTACAATGGAACACCAGCAGGTTTTGATAATGATTGTGAAGATGAAAATGGATTGACTAATTGGTATGTTTTGCATGCTGAAGCTAATGCAATTTTAAAAACCGCTGCATCAACTCATGACTGTACAAATAGCACTTTATATTTAACACTCTCTCCTTGCAAGGAATGTAGCAAGCTAATTGTTCAGTCTAAAATCAAAAGATTAGTTTATATTCATAAGTACAAAGACGAAACATCTCTTCATTTTTTAAGTCAAATGGGTATTGAGATTGAACAAATAACCTTAGATGAGCTCAGTTAACAATTATTCCTCATATCGTCCAATTATATATTCTATTGTCTTAATTTTTGGAATTTTTCTTGGAAAGAATTTAATAAAAAATGATGATTATGGTCAACTTAATTATTTAAATGAACTCATAAAAAATAATTATGTTGATAGCATAAATATTGAAAAAATAAACGAACAGATTTTTCAAAAAATGCTTTCAGAGCTTGATCCGCACTCCACATATATTTCAAAAAAATCATTTCAACAAGTTGATGAAAATATGAGAGGTAGTTTCAGCGGTATTGGTATTGAATTTAGTATCATTAGAGATACTGTAGTAGTTGTAGCTGCGATTTCAGGTGGTCCCTCTTACGATTTAGGGATACAAGCTGGTGACAAGATAATAGAGGTAGACAACGCTGATTTTTGTTATCCTTCAATATCCAATTCTGATGTTGTTAACAAGCTTAGAGGAGAAAAAGGAACTTTTGTTGATATTAAAATACTAAGACCTAGTACTAGTAAACAAATAGACTATCGGATAAAGAGAAATGATATTCCTCTAGTTAGCATAGACTCAAAATTTATGATCAATGATAGTGTTGGTATAATTAAAATTAATCGCTTCTCTGCTACAACTTTTGATGAATTTAACTCATCTATCGAAAATTTGCTTAATAAGAAAATGAGTCATCTAGTTCTTGACTTAAGAGGTAATCCGGGAGGATATCTTGATGCTTCTATAAATATATGCAATCATTTTTTTAATGAGGGAACTCTTCTTGTGTACACCGAAGGTAATAAAAGAAAAAGGAGAAACTATTTTTCTGACTCATTTGGAAAGCTACAAAAAACCAAGTTAATTGTTCTAATTGATGAGGGATCAGCATCTGCTTCTGAGATTTTAGCCGGTGCGATACAGGATAATGACAGAGGAATTATAATTGGAAGAAAATCATTTGGCAAAGGACTTGTTCAAGAAGAAATAAGAACAAAAGATGGTGGAGCTATTAGATTAACGACACAAAGATATTTTACACCTTCCGGAAGATTCATTCAAAAACCTTACAAGAGTCAAGATTCACTAAAATCTGAAAAGGAGTTTTTAACTACAAAAGGAAGAAAAGTATTGTCTAATGGAGGAATTACACCAGATGTAATAGTACCTTTAGATTCAAGTTTGAATTTTTCAATTATTAATTTAGCGCTTGTAAATGGTTCTTTGAGAGACTTTTGCTTTGATTATGCCTCAATCATCAGATCAAAGGGAGTTGAAATAAGTGAAGACAACTTTAATTCCCAATTTAATATACAAGAAGCAAGAGACGAATTCGTAAAAAAATATGAATTACAAGAATACATTACAAAACTTGGAAAAGTAGAATCAGAATACCTAAATTTATTAATTACAGCTTCTGTTGGTAGAAATTTGATGGGTGATTACTTTTACCATAAAACTTTATCAACTAATGACGATTTTATAGAATCTGCG
This sequence comes from uncultured Bacteroidota bacterium, assembly GCA_902597195.1. GTDB lineage: Bacteria > Bacteroidota > Bacteroidia > Flavobacteriales > BACL11. The sequence continues at coordinate 14,827 of CACJWV010000012.1, forward strand.
CTCAAAAAATTTAATTCATGGGAAATATAATTTTAATACTATTAGTTTTTATTTTGTCTACTGTATTCTTCGTTGCTAAGATTGATCTTTCAAGAAAAAAGATAGATAATGAAATTAAATATGCAAAATCAAGTTTTGCAAAATCAAAAAAATCATTTTTAAATTTTCTTTTAAGTGTTGTAATAGTATTTGGATTTTTAATTCTTTGCTATCTTTTAGTTTTCTAAGTAATTTTGTATAACTTTGTATTAAAATAATTATGCAAATGAAAAATTATATTTTAATATTATCAATAATGTTCGCCTCATTAACAGCCAATGCTTGCAAAAACTGTGGTTGTAGAGCAGACAAAAAAAGTAAAAGTGAACACAAACACGAAAATGACTCACAATCTCATGCTAATGTAGACTTAACAGAAAGCACAGTTTACTGGAAAGGCGCAAAGTTGACTGGAAGTCATGAAGGAACAATCGATATACTAAGCGCTCATTTACATTTCAATGATAAAGTATTTGAAGGTGGTGAAATAATTATAGATATGAAATCAATCAATTGTACTGACCTTAGCGGTGATTCAAAGAAAAATATTGAAGGTCATTTGAAAGACGAAGATTTCTTTTTTTCTGAAGAATATCCCACATCTAAGCTAGTTATGGGAAATGTAAAAAAAATTGGTATTAATACTTACGAAATTGAAGGTGATATGACAATAAGAGGTATTACCAATCCAATCAAGTTTAAATCAATTATGACAAATGGAAAGGCTAGTGCTAAACTCAAAATTGATCGTACTAAATATGGAATCAAATACAAATCAAAAAGCTTCATTAAGAATATTGGAGATAAAATGATATATGATGAATTTGATTTAGAAGTTAACCTTATCTATACTCTCTAGTAATATAAGGTGGATATTTATACAATATCTTTTCTAATCTCAACTCTATGGGTTGGTCCCTTCTGGATTGCGATGTTAGTAAATCCAAATAAAAATAAAACCAAAGAATTAATGTCGAAACCATTATTCTTTGTTGGCCCGATTATAATATGGTTTTTATTGATGCTTTTAAACCCACAAGGATTAATTGACTTTTTCAATTTGGGCTCACATCCCGATGGTTTTATAATCGGCATGTCAAAAGGTATAGCAACTAAAGTAGGAGTTACTGCTACTTGGGCACATATGGTTGCTGGCGATATATTTGCAACAAGGTGGGTTTGGGCTGATGGTATTAAAAGAAATAATAATCTTTTACTATTAAGAATTTCCATTTTTTTTAGTGTCATACTAATGCCCCTTGGAATAGTTCTACATTTAATTTTTAGAAATAAAATTAACAACTCTTCAGCCTAAATTGCACTGAAATTGAATAATATCAATCAATGAAAGAACTAACTTTTTGATTAAATACTCTAAGACCATTTGATGAAAGTTCAATATTAATTCTATCATTATCAGCTGGACTAAAATCTTTTAAGCTAACGTTTATATTTATACTTTCCTTTGACAAGATTTGTTTTTTGTCACAAATTTCGAAAAGATAAAATTCATTTTTTTTAGAACCTAAGTAACAAGTTAATTTTAATTTTTGATTTTCATCGTAATTTAAAAACCTACTCTTTGAACTTTTATTTACTAAATCAAACTCCAAATCTAAAATAGATTTACTATGGCTTAATCTAAAGTTTTCTATTTCTATGCCAGTATATGAGTAATAATCGTTAATAAAACTACCATAGTGCTCCGATCCATTTTTGGATTTCCAAAAAATATCATTTCCAAAATCTAAAGCAAATACTTTTTTACCATCATAAATTGAATCCAGCTTGAATAAATCAATCTGACTAAATCTTGTGCCAGTTTTTAAAGCCGAAGGGTATAATTTATTTTTACTGTAAGAGTAAATTGAAACATTTTGATATTTATTAGTAAATAATATGTCTGTTCCTTTTGCAATGGAATCAAGCTCATTAGACCAATTATGCATATTCATAAAATTTCTTTTCAAACTTAAATTTTCACTAAAATTATCTTCAACTAAAACAATTCTTGCACAAAAAATTAAAAAAATAGAAGGATAAATTAAAAAGCTGAAAAATTTATCAATTTTAGATATGTTTTTTACTTGTTTATATGAAATAATAATTAGTGCAACAGTAGAAACAGAAGTCCAATGCGCTTCCACCCTTCCATTAATGCAATAAAAAATGAAAAAAAGATAAAAACCAATGGCAATGTATTTTAATGTTTTTTCAAAAGTATCTTTTGCTCTATACTTTACAGTCAAGTATATAACAACAATACCACTTAATGGTCCTGCAAGAACAATCTGCCCAATAATAAACTCAAACAAGTTGTTCAAACTAAAACCGGAGGCTCTTGTGTCAAGGTGATAGATAAAACTTGGATAATCGTTCTTTATTTGCCAGATAATATGAGGGATCAATAACAGAATTGTTATAAAGAAAATAAGCCAAAAACTTTTTTTAAAAACTAATTTAAAATTTGCCAAAAGAACGAATAGTAAAATAATAAAAGCATGATATTTACTGTATACCATACATGCTATTGTTATGGATAAAGCCAATACTATAGCTACACTATCATCTCTTAAATATTTTTGGTAGAAAATAAGAAAAAACACAAAAAAGAAACATAATAGCGCATCCGGCAAACTTAAAAATCCAGCAATATGTGTTGTGATTAATGGAAAAGAAATGATGTACAAGAAAACATGATTTTTATTTTTATTGTCATCAATTAGATAGATAATAGCTGAGATTACAAAAACACCAATTATGACTGGTATAATTCTAAGACCTAGTGTTGTATGTGAAAGCAAATCACCTATTTTGCTAGAAAATGCTATCATTGGAGGATGATCAAAATATCCCCACGACAATACTTTTGAATAAAGCCAGTAATAGGCTTCATCATAATGCAGATTTGTAAATTTAGCTTGTAATAGGTTGATTAAAAACCAAAATGACAAAAACCAACGGTATTCGAATAACACCTTTTTTATTTTTCTCATAAACTAAAAATATGAAATATTTACTTTAGCGAATAATTAAACGTAAATTTGAACTTAAAAAAATGAAAAATCAAATTCTAATAGCATCACTAATGTTAGTATTTTTTTCTTGTTCAAAGGAAAGTAATGAGCCCTCAAACACTGAAAATATAATCACAACAAGTGGATTAAATTTTGTGCCTAACACTTTAAATTGCAATATAGGTGATACAATTTTTTTTGAACTCGGTGGTACTCATAATGCTGTTGAAGTAAGCGAGGAAACATATAACTCAAGCTCCTCTACTCCCCTTGAAAATGGATTTATATTTGATTTTGGTAGTTCAGGCTATATTGTAGCCAATGAATTGAAAACTTACTATTATGTTTGCACTCCCCATTTACCAAATATGAAAGCAAGAATTGTAGTTAACTAGGTATTCTGTTTGTTGTATTTCCCTTTATATACAATCCCTGTTCTACAGAATTAAATTATACAACACCGATAATAGTTTTTTTGTCATTTATAATATCAAAACCTATTACAGAATTTGTCATTTCCAAATTTTTCAACAATTTACATGAGTAGAATATGTCTTTATCAACTCAGAAGAGGAGAAAAGAAAGAATATGATCTAACCAAAAAGACCTCAACGACGGTCATGTTCTAATTACTAATACAACAAATGTTGTTTTGATTTATTTCTCCATCCTGACTGATTTGGATAATCAACAAAAAATATTTTCAAATCAGATTGATTAGAATATTCAACAAAATATATTTTCTTGTCTGATTGATTTGGGTAATCTACAAAATACCAATGTCCTTTGTTTCCTTTCGTTTGGTTAGAATAATCAACTTTATAAACTTTTAAATCACATTGATTTTCATATTCTACAACAAATACTTTCAAGTCAGATTGATTTGAATACTCAACAGAATATACTTTTTGAGAAAAAGATATAAATGGAATTAAAGTGAAAATTAAAATTGACAGATTTTTCATAATTGAAAAAGTTAAAAACGCAAATCAGTTGCGTTTTTTTAAATTATATATTAATTTTAATTAATATTTTAAATTAATAAAAAAAACTTATTATTATGAAAGTAGCTTATATTTTTAAGACCAACATGGCTTCCACATTTCAATTGGCAACAATGATTTTACCGCAATTAGAAAAAAACACTCATGGAGTTGTGGTTGTTGGAATGTTTTTCTTTGATGAAAATGCACACACATTAAGAAAAGGAAATGAAATTGGGGAACGTTTAAACAAAATTGCAAAAGAAAAAGGAATGTTAATAATGGCTTGTGACCAATGTGCTTTAAGACGAGACTTAGCTCAGGGTTCATTTGAAGAATGTGGTTCAGGAAATGTGTCTCCTAAAAACATGATTGATGTTGGACAAGTGGGTTGTTTCCCTCAACTTTATAGTGCTTTATCAGGTAATATTCCAAATTTAGTTATTACACTTTAGTAAAATATACTTAACGAAGATTATGTTCTGAGTTAAAAAATATTGATTTTAATGTATTGATTTACTAATTGACAACTCCCCCACAGATTTGGGGTTAGTGTATTAAATCGAATATACTCACGGAAATATCACATGTATTAATGTAGTGCTATTAGAAAGATAGTTCTTGTTGGAATCGTTGTATTCTAACATTCAACATTGAAACCAATTCATAGTGTTTGATAGAAAATTGAAAGTGACTTGAAACACTTAAAAATCAATAACAGGAATTTATAATTTGATTAAGGAAGTTTTAGAAACTAAAAGTTGGGTGCCAAATCACTCAACAGTCACGGACTTGTCGGAAAGGGTAAAATGTGAAACCTCAAATATATTCCTTCAATTTACCATAACAGTTTCATCCTCAAACTTAAACAATTATTTCTATTCAGAACATCAACAATATTTATACGATACTATTAAAGAACTTCACGGAAAAGGATTAGGATATAAAAAGATTTCCAATTGGTTTAATGAACAAAAGATCAAAACCCCAAGGGGAAGTGACTTTAAAGGAAATTATGTTTACTCAATTTTAAAGAAAGGAAAAATCAGAGAAAATAGAATTAATAGAGAATTTGATAATGAGATTAGTGATGTTAAATTTTATATATTTGATTGAATAACATTTTTAATTCTTAAACTATGAAAAAAATAATATCCATATTATTACTCACTATACCATTTATAGGATTTGGACAAGGGATGAAAATTACCTGGGTTGATTACAGTGGAATAGAATTTTCTATTAGTACCCAAACAAAAAGACTTAATTATTCAGTAGATGGTGGGAAAATAGAATATAACAATGACAATAGATATGATAGTTACAACACTGGGCCTAGTGGAACGGTAAGAAATATTGGGAATGTAAAAATACAGTACAATAATGACAATAGGTATGATAGTTACAATACTGGACCTGACGGAACAATAAGACAGGTTGGAAGTGTAAAAGTACAGTACAATAATGATAATCGTTATGATAGTTATAACACTGGACCTAGTGGTACAATAAGACAGGTTGGAAGTGTAAAAATACAATACAACAATGACAACAGGTATGACAGTTACAACACTGGACCCAGTGGTACAATAAGACAGGTTGGTGGGTTAACTGTAAAATACAACAATGATAATAGGTATGACAGTTACAATACTGGACCTAGTGGTACAGTAAGAGAAACATCTGGTTCTGTTAATTAAGGTTTCTCTAATTATAATTTCTTTCAATCATATAGACCACAAACACGGTCACGTTCTAAGTCTAAAAAATATTTGATTTTAACGTATTGATTTACTAATCAACAACTTCCCAATAAGTTTGGGTTTAGTCGATTAAATCGAATTTACTCACGGAAATATCACATGTATTAATGTAGTACTATTAGAAAGATAGTACTTGTTGGAATCGTTGTATTCTAAAATTCAAAATTGAAACCAATTCATAGTGTTTGATTGAAGATTGAAAGTGACTTGTAACACTTAAAAATCAATAACAGGAATTTCAAATTTGATTAAGGAAGTTTTCGGAACCGAATTATTGGTACAAAATCTACTCCACAGTAACTGACTGTTTTTCTAACACCGATTCTATTCCTTTTAATTCTAATAAAAAAAATGTTGAAAGTATTTTATTTTCATTTGAATTAATCATTAGAACTTCAAAACTAACAAAAACAACAAATTACACTTATTACCAACAAAAATTATATTTTTATAAAAAAACATGAAAAATATATTATCAATATTATTAATAAGTGTGTCATTCATTGGATGTAGCGAAAATAGAGTGTTAATGAATGAATTGACCAATAAAGGAACCGAATATTCTCCAATAATGTATGATGAAAAAGAATTATTCAATGGAACAGGTTTTGAGGTTTATTCAAATGGTCAATTAAAATCAGAGATGAATTATAAAAATGGTAAGTTAAATGGAATAGGAAGAAGTTGGTATAAAAATGGTCAATTAAAAAACGAAGGGAATTATAAAGCTAATAAGTTGAACGGTATATACAAAAGTTGGTACGAAAATGGACAATTTAAGTACGAGGGAAATTATAAAGATGGTATGATGGATGGAATATCAAAACATTGGTATGAAAATGGTCAATTAGCAAACGAGGGTAATTTTAAAGATGATAAGAGTGAAGGAATAGGAAAAAGTTGGTATGAAAATGGTCAATTAAAAAACGAAGGGAATTTTAAAGATGATAAGTGGGACGGATTACAAAAACAATGGTATGAAAATGGTCAATTACAATTTGAACTAATTTATAAAAATGGTAAGTTAAATGGAGTAGGGAAAAGTTGGTATGAAAATGGTCAATTTAGAGAAAAGAGGGAATATAAAGATGGTAAAAGAATAGATTAACTATTTAGAACTTATCTACGGTCACGGTCTAAAAAAATATGAATCCACAGAAACAATTAACTTTTGGAAATGTCTACTCTAAGGAAGAACTATCGAACTTATTAAATGAGACAACTTTAAAGACCTCAAGAGAAGGTATATATAATTGTAAAAATTCAAAATCTACTTTTTTATTTGTAACTCTTGATAAGTTAGGTAAAAAACAATCTCTTCATTACAATGATTATTTTGAAGAAGATTATTTCCATTGGGATTCACAAAATAAACAACATATCAATACTCCAGGTATTCAAAAAATTGTTACTGGACAGACTACTACATTTTTATTTATAAGAATTCACGATAAGAACAAAGGAAAAACTAATCCTTTTTTGTTTTGTGGTAGATTAATTTATGACACTCATGATAAAAATTCTTCAAATCCTGTTCATGTGGTTTTTCAAAATATTGACTATGATGACAATACTGATATTGAGGATCTAATTGATATTTATCTATGGAGACCAAATAAACATGGGAAAAAGTCTTCAACAAAAATTAATAAAGTTGGGATAATCTCTAAACGTAGAAAACACAAAAAACCTAATGTAACAGAAAGATCTGGACTAGTTACTTCAAGAGTTGGTCAAGGTTATTATAGACAACAAATACTTGACAAATGGAATGGTACCTGTCCTGTTAGTGGTTGTACAATAAAAAAAATACTCATTTCCTCTCATATTGTCTCATGGTCTGAATCAAATGATGACGAAAGATTAGATGTGGAAAATGGAATATTATTATCTCCAAATATTGATTCATTGTTTGATAAACATCTAATTAGTTTTGAAGATGATGGTTCTATATTAATTTCAGATAAATTAGATTCTTTAAACAGAGAATCTTTAAACATAAATGATGAAATAAAGATACCAGTAAGTGAAGGAATGAAAAAGTATCTTAAACGTCATAGAGAAAAATTCAACAAATAAATTTTCTGCGTAAAAAATATTTGATTTTAACGTATTGATTTACTAATCGACAACTCCCCCATAAGTTTGGGTTTAGTGTATTTAATCGAATATACTCACGGAAATATCACATGTATTAATGTAGTACTATTGGAAAGACAGTACTTGTTGGAATTGTTGTATTCTAACATTCAACATTGAAACCAATTCATAGTGTTTGAAGGAAAATTCAAAGTGACTTGTAACACTTAAAAATCAATAACAGGAATTTAAAATTTGATTAAGGAAGTTTTCTAATCCTAAAATCGGATTCAAATCTATTCGACCGTCACTGACTGATTCGGTACCCAACTATTTGCATACAGAAAATTCTGATAATAAAGATGTTGAAAGTATTTTATTTTCATTTGACTTAATTATTAGAACTTCAAAATTAACAAAAACAACACATTATAATTCTTACCAACATAAATTATATGTATTAAAATAATCCCATAGAAGCCATTTCTTGGTTGTCCATACCGACTTCAGCAGCAATTTTTTTATTGTACTTTTTGATTGCCCCATTAAGAGTAAATAATCTGTATAATGTCCATATTCCACAACCTCCTAAAGTTAAATAGTATAAAATTTGCATTAATATCTTGTCCATACTTCCATATGACCATCCTAGCAAAAGAAATAATATCCACAATGTAGACTTTTTTACACTTCTTTGATTATAGAGTAATAATTTATTTGTATCCATTTTTTCATGTTTATTAGCCTACTCTGTATAGTTTTCGGCATCCCTAATTTCTACAAATATATAAAACGAAAC
>CACJWV010000013.1 GCA_902597195.1 uncultured Bacteroidota bacterium
TTTTTATGGTGCTAAAATCGGCATTATAGGGCTTAACGGTTCAGGTAAATCGACACTTTTAAAAATAATTGCTGGAGTTGAAAAATCTTATCAAGGTGATATAACTTTTTCAGAGGGCTATAAAACAGGTTATCTTGAACAAGAACCAAAACTTGATGACAATAAAACAGTAATTGATATAGTAAAAGAGGGAATGCATGAAGCTGTTGAGGTTTTGGATGCCTACAATAAAATAAATGACTCTTTAGGACTTCCAGAAAATTATGAAAATCCTGATTACTTAAACATGTCTGTTCCTGTTGAGAAAAGAATTGAAGATTTGATGAATAGAATGAGTTTATATGAAAAAGCATGTCAAATGAATCAGTTTGTTGGCATTGAGCATATGAAGAAGGCAGAGATGGATTTATCTGAAGAGGACATGAAAAAAAGTGATACTAAAGGGTTTTACAAAGGCGTGTTTTCAGATGATGTCAAGCAAATGATCATTGACGGGAAAATAGGTTCTTTTTTGCATGTTCTCACAGCTAAAGAAGCTAATTACTTACAAGAGTTGGCATATCAATCTAAATTAAAAATACCATTACTTATCGCTATTGATGCAATACATGGTAACGCCCTTTATGAAGGTGCAACTGTTTATCCATCTCCAATAACAATTGCTTCTACATGGAATGAATCAAATTCTTATGAAGTTGGTAAGCAAACAGCATTTGAAATGAGATCGACAGGGTCACACTGGGCACTCACTCCAAATATTGATGTGATGAGAGATGCAAGATGGGGAAGGGCAGGTGAAACTTTTGGAGAAGATCCTTATTTGCTGGAGTATCATTTATAATATATGGTGTAAATTCTTTTTCATCCCAAAAAATGGTTTTGGAGTTCCAGAGATGGGGTTTAGAAAAGAAAAGAAAAATAATTGCAGTAAGTCAATTTTTTTGTGGAGTTTTATTATGTCTAGGCTTAATATCTAAAACTATTTTATTTATTAGTTCCTCTTTCTTAGTTATTATGATGTTAACGGCTGTTTATGTTAGAATTAAAATCAAAGACAATATTTCAGAAATTTTGCCAGCAATGTCATACCTGCTTATTGGACTCTTGATACTAAAAGATACGCTTAAAATTTTCTATTGAGATTTTTTAGAAACGATACCCATAAGTAATAAGTGCCTCTGCCTGACCAAATTCAGTACTATTTTTAATGTGGTATTCAAAACTTAAATTATGTCTTTCTTTTATGCTGATTTGAAGATAGGGACATGAGGGCCATACTCTAAATCCAATGATAGTTGCAAAATCTTCATCTCCCCATCCAAAACCCAGCTTTCCTGTTACAATAGTTGGAAATGCAATACCGGCTTGATAATCGACCAAAGTATTATTTTCAAAATAGTTTGTCTTTCCAATTAGAAATGATGCTCCAGGAAATGCTCCACCATCTAGAACTGCAATTCCAAAATTGAATTCTTTGTAAGTGTTTTTTGACTGAGAAAAGGACAGTAAAGGTGTTATTGCAAATATTAAAATTATCTTTTTCATATTAAATTATTTTTTTCATACCACAAATTAAATATTAAGGATTTTAATTTTTATGCATTGCATAATTACAGTCTTTATGATGAAGATAAAAACTATAGCTAATAATAGTCAAAGTAAAAATTGTTAAGTTTGATCCAAATAAAAAATATTATGAAAAAAATTACTGTATTATTAATTGCAATTGTTTTATCAAACAATGTTTTTTCCCAAATTGGAATAAAGGCTGGTTTAAATTTATCAAATGTATATGGTGAAGATAAGATTTTTCTAGATGATGATTTTTCAAATCCTCTTAAAACAGGTTTAAGAATGTCTGTTTTTTCTCAATTTGGCGATGGCCCATATAAATTAACAATAGAAACTGGATTTAGTCAAAAAGGATTCATAATGAAAGATGAAGAACAGGATGCTTTAGGAAGCGTGAAGGCAAAGTCTAGCTATAATATTAATTATCTTGATTTAAATTCTACAGTCAATTTTTTTGTATCAGATTTCATTTCAATAAATACTGGATTAGGTCTTGGCGTAGCTTTAAATGGTAAGGCCAAGTTAGAGTTTTATGATGAAACAGGCATCTATGAAGGAGTTTTTCAAGATAACACTGATGATGCAGAAATTGGAGAAGATATTTCTGCATTTGATTTAGGATTACTCTTAGGCTCTACTTTTTATTTAAATGAAAATTTTCTCATTGATGCTAACTATTGTTTGGGACTATTAACTTTGGATCCCGATGGTGATGACTCAGTATTTAATCATGTAATTGCTGTATCACTTGGATATGCTTTTTAGCTTGATAATAATTTATATGAATAAATGACAGAGTTAATCAGAATGCCAACGATTTAGTGTCTATCTGTTTTGAACAATTACTTTGTATGAAAAATAACATTTTAAAATCACTTCTCTTACCAATTTTATTTATCTCCTGTGGTGATAATATAGAAAATCCTGATTACTTAAACATGTCTGTTCCTGTTGAGAAAAGAATTGAAGATTTGATGAATAGAATGAGTTTATATGAAAAAGCATGTCAAATGAATCAGTTTGTTGGCATTGAGCATATGAAGAAGGCAGAGATGGATTTATCTGAAGAGGACATGAAAAAAAGTGATACTAAAGGGTTTTACAAAGGCGTGTTTTCAGATGATGTCAAGCAAATGATCATTGACGGGAAAATAGGTTCTTTTTTGCATGTTCTCACAGCTAAAGAAGCTAATTACTTACAAGAGTTGGCATATCAATCTAAATTAAAAATACCATTACTTATCGCTATTGATGCAATACATGGTAACGCCCTTTATGAAGGTGCAACTGTTTATCCATCTCCAATAACAATTGCTTCTACATGGAATGAATCAAATTCTTATGAAGTTGGTAAGCAAACAGCATTTGAAATGAGATCGACAGGGTCACACTGGGCACTCACTCCAAATATTGATGTGATGAGAGATGCAAGATGGGGAAGGGCAGGTGAAACTTTTGGAGAAGATCCTTATTTAGTTACTCAAATGGGTACTGCTATGATAAATGGATTACAGCAAGACGACTTTAGTGGTGCTAATAAAGTTATTGCATGTGCGAAGCATCTTGTTGCAGGAAGTGAGCCAATTAACGGTTTAAACTTCTCACCAATGGATATTTCTCAAAGAACTTTAAATGAGATTTATTTACCTGCTTATAAAGGTGCAGTAAACGCAGGTATATTTTCGATTATGGCAGCTCATAATGAAGTAAATGGTATTCCCTCGCATTCTAATAAAAAACTCATGACTGATTTGATAAGAAATAAATGGGATTTTAAAGGGTTTTATGTCAGTGACTGGCTAGACATTGAAAGATTAGAAACTATTCATAGAGTTGCTAGCAACTTCAAACAAGCTGTTTATCTTGCGGTAGATGCAGGAGTTGATATGCATATGCATGGTCCACATTTTCCTGAAATGGTAGTCGACTTAGTAAATGAAGGTAAATTATCAGAGAAAAGAGTTGATTTTGCTTGCTCAAAAATATTAGAGGCAAAATTCAAGTTAGGTTTATTTGAAAATCGATTTGTTGATGAAGCTAGTATTTCAGAAAAAATATTTAATGAAGCTCATAGAAATACAGCTTTAAAATTAGCAAGAGAGGGTATAGTTTTATTAAAAAATAATAATGTTTTACCTCTTAATAAAGCTAAAAATTCAAAAAATAAAATATTGGTTACTGGTCCCAATGCAAATAACCAATCAATATTAGGTGACTGGCACATGCCTCAGCCTGAAGATAATGTTTACACTGTTTTTGAGGGTATTAATCAAATTGGATCTGAAATGGGTTATGTTGTTCATTATCATAATTCTAATGAAAATATAAAGAAAATATCTGATAATGATATTATCAATACAATAGAAATTGCTAGTCAGTATGATATTGTAATTGTTGTTGTTGGTGATAATTCCATGAGGTATAAATGGAATCAAAAAACAGCCGGAGAAAATACAGCAAGAGCTGACCTTAATTTGGCTGGAAAGCAATTGGATTTAGTTAGAAGATTAGATGAATTAGAAAAGAATGTCATTGTAGTGTATATAAATGGTAGACCAATTTCTGAACCTTGGATTTCTGAAAATATAAATGCAATCATCGAAGCATGGGAACCGGGAAGTTTTGGTGGTTTAGCAGTAGGTGAAATTATTTTTGGAAAGACAAATCCTAGTGGTAAGCTTCCTTTGACCATTTCTAGATCAGTTGGCCAATTAAAAATGTTTTATAATCACAAACCCTCTATGTATTTTAGGGATTATGCAATTCAAACTAACAAGCCATTATATTCATTTGGTTATGGGCTTAGTTATACCAAATTCCAATTAAGTGAACCTGAGTTGATAAACTCAAAATTTGAGGAGGATATTTTGAGTGTATCAGTTGAAGTTAAAAATATTGGTAATGTTGCTGGTGATGAGATAGTTCAGCTGTACATTTCAGATAAATATAGTAGTGTAACAAGGCCTGTAAAAGAATTAAAAGAATTCCAAAGAGTTAGTTTAAAACCAGATGAGTCAAAAGTGATTACATTTGAACTTGATAAATCAGCATTTGCTTTTTATGATTTAGATATGAATTTTATCATTGAAGCTGGTGAATTTGATATACACGTTGGAAACTCATCAAGAGATGTAGATCTAAAAACAACAAATTTTAGTGTTGAAAAAACGATTTATTTAAATGACTAACTTAACTTTGTAGTGAAATTATGAACCACTTAATTATAATTGGGCATCCAGATAAAAATTCATTCTGTTACAATGGCATTTTTAAAAAGATTAAAGAAGAGATGTCAAAGAATAATCAAACTTACAAAATCATAGATTTGTATAGTGATGATTTTACTCGTCCTAGAGAAAAATTAATTGATAATTATAAAAAATTAATTACTTGGTCAGACAGCATATATATTATTTCTCCAGTTTGGTGGTTTAGATTAACTCCCAGAACTGAGATTTTCTTTGATGAAGTTTTTACTCCTGGTTTTGCATATAAATTTAAATCAATAACAAAAACTTATTCTTACCCAATTTCGTTCCTAAAAGGTAAGAAACTCAGAACATATATCACCCACGGTGCACCAGCATTACCTGTTCTCACACTCTATGTTAATTCTGTTAAATTAAGACTTGTTATGGGAGTATATTCTTTTGTTTTTGGTTGGAAATTATCACTCTTTACAAAGACAAAACAGTTTTGGTCAGTTCCTTTTGTATCAGCTAAAAAAAGAGAAAAATACTTGAAAGTCGTAGAAAAAGACATACGAAGAGATATAAACTTAATAAAGATTTAATTTTATGAATAAGAATATTTTTGGAGAACCACTTATTACTTGCAGTACCAATCCAATGACTGGATACTTTAGAAATGGTTGTTGTGAAACTGATAAATCTGATGTTGGTCTTCACACAGTTTGTGTTATTGTGACAAAAGAATTTTTGACATTTTCAAAATTAGTTGGAAATGATTTGACAACACCAGCGCCACACTATGATTTCCCGGGCCTCAAAGAAGGGGATAGATGGTGTTTGTGTGCCTTAAGGTGGAAGCAAGCCTATGAGAATGGTGTTGCACCCAAAGTAATCTTAGAGGCAACCAATGAAAAGACATTAAAATATATTAAAATAGAAGATTTGATTAAAAATTCGCACAAAGAAAAATCAAGTAAAGGCTCTGATAATTAATTTGATATCAGCCAACACTATTCTTCTTTTAATCTTTTACGTATTAATTTGATGAGAAAATTTAATAGCATTAATACACTAGATAACACAGTTACACCGCCTCCATACAAGAAAAATCCTAATCCCTCCCATGACCCTAGCGTCAAACCATAAAAAGCCATTATCAGACCAGCTAAAGCGGTACATAGAAAGAAGATAAAAATCCCTCTATGAATGTCGAATTTTTGATTCGTGTTTTGTGTTTCACCATCATAGCCATACAACTGCTTCTGCATTCTTATTTTATACTCTTCAACTGTTTCTTTCTTAGGCTGTGATATTGAATCATTGTAAATTTTATTTTCTACAGGAAAGGAGGCATAAATATAAGGTGAATTAATCAAGAAAATAATACATAGAAAGTAAAAGAAAATAGTTTTTTGTTTCATTATATTAAATCATATAAATACAAATGAAAAAAAATAATTAAAAATTATTGTGCATAACATAGAATTAATTCAATTAATACAAAAAAATTATTAATTTTGAATAAAACAAGTTCTTATCGAAACAACATATTTTCAATTAAATAGTTAATGAGCGCTTTACTATTTTATTTATCAATCGCTCTTGTTATTTCCTTTATTTGTTCACTAACTGAAGCAGTTTTACTAAGCATACCTCAATCTTATCTTGCTTCAATAAGAGATGATCAAAATTGGGCTGGTTCACTACTTAGCTACAAAGAGGACATTGATAAACCATTATCTGCAATTTTGTCTCTTAACACCATTGCTCATACAGTTGGTGCTGCAGGAGTTGGGGTTGAAGCTGCTAAGTTATTTGGAGAAACATCAATAGGGCTAGTATCTGCTATTTTAACTATTTTAATTCTTATCTTTTCTGAAATTATTCCGAAAACTATTGGCGCAAAATATAACAAGACATTTTCTTCATTTACTCTTTACGCCATTAAAGCAATGGTATTTATTACCTATCCTTTAGTATTACTTTCAAATCAAATAACCAATTTATTTTCCAAAGATAAAGCTCAGGTAACTAGCAGGGATGAAATTGCTGCCTTAGCTAATATGGGATATAATGATGGTGTCTTCTCTATGCAAGAAAATAAGATTATTCAAAACATATTAAATCTTAAAAAGATTAAAGTAACAGAGATTATGACACCTAGAGTAGTTATTGTATCAGCAGATGAAAACTCAACTCTAGATGAATTCAAAAAAAATAAAGAATTCTTAAACTTTTCTAGAATTCCGGTTTATCTAAATGATGATGAGAAAATAACAGGTTACGTTTTTCTTCAAGATATATTAGAAAAAATTACTGAAGACAAGAGGAAAAACGAGTCATTGACTGCATTTAAAAGAAATATTCTAACATACCCTAATACCGTTAATTTATTTGCTTTATTTAATCATTTAATCCAAAAAAAGGAACATATCGCCATTATTGTAGATGAATACGGAGGTTTAGATGGAATCGTAACAATGGAGGATATTATTGAAACTCTTATTGGTATTGAAATTATCGATGAAAAAGATCAAGTTGTTGATCTACAGAAGTATGCCAAGGAAAAATGGAAAAAGAAAGTCGATAATCAGAAAAGAAAAAAATCTTTAAGCATTTAGCTCACAAAATAAGCTATAAATCAAAAAAATATTCCTTTGGTAAAGAAAAAATTTACTTGGCAATTTAATGGTTATGAATCTTTAAAAATTGCTGAACATCAAATGAATCACCTCAAAGAATTTTTTGAAAGAGAAAAAATTGAAATTATAGATATTGGTACCAAGAACATTAATGAATTTGTTTCCATTTCATTTGTAATAGCAGATGAAAAGTTTGAAGAAATTATTAAAAATGCTCTTAAACCACACTTTATATCTGAGGATTAAAAGCTTATATAATTTTCTGATCAACTAGAGACTGAAAGCTTTCAATAATAGTCTGCTTGAAAGGTCTAAAGTTTAAGCCTAGTTCTCTTTGTATTTTATCATTATTTGCTCTAAAATCTTGATTAAAATTATTTGTTATGTATTTTCTTGTGAGTGCTTTGTTTAGTAGAGGTCCTATCAAGTACACTAGCCATTTTGGTAGTGGTCTTTTAGGTATTGGGAAAGAATCTCCAAATTCAGAGTACAGCAATTTAGATATCTCTAAAAAACTTGTATTGTAGGCGCTTGTTATATATCTGCCACTTGCATTTTTATTGAATGCAGCCTCATAGTGCGCATCAGCAACATCTCGAACATCAACAACACCAATGGGCATTTTAGGTACACCGATTTTAAAGGTTCCATCTCCAATTTGTTTTAAAAGATTTATACTCTCAGATGTGGTTTGTGTTGCATTAGGAAAGGGGCCTAGAACTAGGCTAGGATTTATAACGACTAATTGCCATTTACTCTGCTTTTTATGTAAACTCCAAGCTTCCTTTTCTGCTAATGTTTTTGAATATGAATATGGCTGATAGTTAATCGATGCTGTTTTATTCCAAATTAGTTCCGTGATTTCATTATTTATTAAATTTTTGCATTCAGATGCATCTGTATACATTGCGGCAACACTACTTGTTAATACAATTTTTTTTACAGAATCTACTTTATCGGCTGATGTGAATACATTCTTTGTCCCTTCAAGTGCTGGATTGATTAGCTCTTTAACAGGGTCTTTAATTTCCAATTTAAACGGGGAGGCAGTATGAAAAATAATTGAACAATTTCTCATTGCTTCATCAAAAGAGTTTTTTTCAAGTAAATCTGCTGAGAATAACTTAATATTTCCTTTATATTTTTTCTCGTACTCTAAAAGATGATTAATTTTTTCTTTGTTGTGTTTATCTCTAACTGTAGCATGAACAGTATGTCCTTCAATTAATAATTTTTTTACAATCCAGCTTGCTAGATAACCATTAGCACCTGTTACTAAAACAGTATATTTTTTTGAAGTCATTTTTTCTTGAAAGATTGACAAAATTAAAAAAGCAATTTCTAATATCTCTATATTGAGTTGGTAGATTGTCTTTTTTTAATTTTTTTGTATTTCCTTTTAAGATTTCTTTTATTTGAGAATTCTCTCTTTTCTAGACCATTTAAAATCTCTTTATTTTGTGATCTTTTTTTTCTGGCTAAATAAGATTTGAACATTCTTAATACTCTCATAATATTTTAACGTAAATTGTTCAATATTATTACTTTTGAGAAAATTATTTATTATCTAAATTGAAAGCAATTGTTATTGGAGCAACCGGTGCAACAGGAAGAGAATTAATAAAAAAACTTTTACAGAATTCAGTAATAAAGCATATACTTGTTTTCACTAGAAAAAAGTTAGATGTATCAAGTCCTAAATTAGATGTTCACGTAACCAATTTTGCAGAAATAGATAAATATAGGAATATCATTAATGGAGATATTTTGTTCTCTGCACTTGGAACTACTTTAAAAGATGCAAAGAGTAAAACAAAACAATTTGAAGTTGATTATACATATCAGTATAATCTAGCTAAGATTTCATCCGAAAATAATGTAAAAACACTGTCATTAGTTTCTTCCTCTGGGGCAAATGAAAATTCTTTGTTTTTTTATCCTAGAATCAAAGGATTGCTAGAGAGTTCTGTCAAACAACTTAACTTTGAAAATATTCAAATTTATCAGCCTCCTTTTCTCATAAGACAGTCAGATGTAATGAGGGGCAATGAAAAAATAGGGATTTTTATATTTAAAGCTCTAAATTCAGTTGGTATACTTAACTCTTTAAGGCCATTGCCTGTAGCTAAACTGGCTGACAAGATGGTTAATGAGTCTCTTAAAAAACATCCCCAAAGAGTTATGGTATTTGAAAATAAAGATATTATTGACTAGCTTATCTAACAATAAATATTTGACCATATTCTTTGTGTTTCCAACCTTCGAAATCTTGTAAATACATTTCGTAAACATATGTTCCAGTTGGAAGAGGTGTTCCGTCTTTTTGATGCTTTCCGTTCCAGCCGTTTGTATTCAATAGGCACTCAAGATCGTTTATATTATCAGTAGAATAAACTAAACTTGAAAATCGGTCATATATGTTAAATAAGAAAGTTTCAGCTCTAACACCGTTGTAGTAAATACAAAATAAATCATTTACTCCATCGTAGTCAGGTGAAAAGCTGTTAGGTATATACATCCAGTATTCATCAGTAACCCATACTTGACGAATAGAAGTGTCTCTACATCCATTATTATCCTCAATTATTAAACTAATTTGATAGATTCCATACTCATCATTATAATTATGAACTGGGTTTGGTATGCTTTCTATTGGACTATTATCACCAAAATCCCAAGCCCATGATGTTATATAACCTATTGATTGATCAGTTAATTGAATAGTAGGATATAAAATTGAAAGAGTATCACTAGAGCTTGAAAAGATAGCTTCAGGAGCTTCATTAACAACAATTATAGCATTTCCTGAAATAGAACCAGTTTCAAGAGCATCTGAAAATGATTCTAAACTATAGACTCCACTTTGATTTGTATAAATGATATAAGGGTTCAAGTCTGTTGTGATACTGGGTTGACTAACTCCATCAATCGAATATGTAAATGTAAATGGTTCAGTACCACTGGTAAAAGATATTTTTACCTCGGACATTTCTTTTTGGTTATCACATATTGTGTCATTACCAGAAATAAATGCAGTCAGTGGTGGCTTGGGATATGTTTGAAGTACACATGAATCGCTAGCACTGGCGATAAAGTAAGAATTTAAGTAAGTAGAGGAGGGCAAAATAGAATTGGAGTATGTTGACCATTTGTTGAACAACCAATTGGGCTGAATTATAGCTGATAAGAAAATAGTATCACCTGCCCAGTAGCTTTGTGTATATGGCATATTTCTTAGTATTCCATCAATTGTTATTGTCGCAGAGCCTGGATTATTGATATTGAAATCTATTAGTACACCAAGTTTATTGTAAAGCACTGAGTCAACAAAGTTTGTGTCACACCCATCCACTGTGTATGAAGATGTAATAAATATTCCAGTATCGGCAGGATTATAAACCATCTCCTGAGTGTAAACAGTATCATATGTGTTACTGACTGTGAAACTACCAGGAGTCATGCTCATCTTCCAAACAAAAATATCTTTTCGTCTTCCTGTTGCATCAAGAACAGTTCCATCAAAGTTAGCTAGGTCCTCAAAAAAACCAATGGCATAAACATTACCAAATCCATCAACACAGATGTCATTTGTTCTGTCATCGTCATCTGTATCACATCCTGCTTGCTTAGCCCATACCCAATCCCCAGTGTTGGTAGATCCATCTAGTTGAGCAATCCATGCTGAAGCCGTAGTATCTCCGGGAATTTGTGGAGCTACAGTTAAGTTATCATTAAACTTTAAATCTCCTTTTGCAGTTCCTCCTAAAAAAATTTGTTTATTGGCATCGACTGACATTTGGTATGGTTTATCAGTCCCATCAGTTCTAGCTCTTTTTGCCCACTTCCATTCA
Organism: uncultured Bacteroidota bacterium; assembly: GCA_902597195.1. GTDB lineage: Bacteria > Bacteroidota > Bacteroidia > Flavobacteriales > BACL11. The sequence continues at coordinate 11,257 of CACJWV010000013.1, forward strand.
CCTTGGTTGTTTATTTTAGCAACAAATACATCTCTTTTTTGTTTGTGACTTAAGGTGTCTGTTCCATTTGATGCATTTGCACCTGAAAAAACAATAGGATTTCTATATTCACCAGTGACGTAAATATCATCGCAAATATCTACAGCTACACCATTTGCTCTGTCTGTTCTATCACTTCCAAATCCCTCAGCCCAAATCCAATTTCCGTCTTTATCCATTTTAAAAATGAATGCATCCCACTCTCCATTCGATGTTAATGAAAATGGTCCATAGGTACCAGTATTTTGAAAGCCACCGATTACATAAATATTTGAAAATTTATCAATCGCTAATCTATTGTCTCTTGATCCTCTTTGATCCTTAACACCATCAAATTCTTTTACCCATAGCCAATTACCTGCAGGGTCTAATTTTCCAATATATCCTTTGGGTTGACAATCAACACCCCAGTTGGGATTAGTTACTGTTAAATTATCAAAATCAGCACTCAGGCCAGAGAAAAAACCAGTCACATAGATAAAACCATCTTTATCAACTTTTACGTCATATGAGTGATCATCGGCATCATAAATAGGATAGGGGCAGTTATAACCACTTCCAGCTCCCTCATCTGCACCAAAGCCTATAACCCAAACACAATTACCATCAGTATCCAGCTTTGCAAGTAACGAGTTATCATGAGCATTTAAAGCAGTTCCCCATTGATTTTGCGTTACGCTGCATGAATCAATGTAGTATGATGACCAGAAGGTACCAGTTATAAAAACTTCCCCACTAGGTGTGACATGCATACCTAATGCACGGTCATCGCAACAGCCACCAGAAAGGTCACCGCCAGCAACAGCCCAAAGCACGTTTCCTGATGAATCCATTTTAAATACAAAATTCTCTTTATTGTTTCCTGAAGTACTTAAAGGTTTATTAGTAAGAGTAATACCACCAAAAGTTGCTTGATTATTAAAGTAACCACTTCCGTAGATAAAGCCTAAGGAATCTGTTCCAATACTAATTCCTTTGTCAGAAGCAACACCACCAAATGAAACAACCCAATCAGTTGTTTGGCAGTATAAATAATTACAATTTATTGCCAAAAAAAGTGATAAAATAAAAGATATTGTTCTCAAAATATGATTTAAAACTAATATAAAGATAGAAAATATTAAACTTTTTGATTTTTGAATTCATCAAAACAAAAAAAGAATTAAAAAATATTTATGTTTGGATTATGAAAAACATAATCTTTATACTCCTTGTAGTTTTTTTATGTTCATGTTCAAACCAGTCAACATCACAAAGCATTCAAAACGTTGATGCAGCTTTATTTGAAATAAATTCTAACAAAGGAAATAGTATTATTATAGACGTTAGAACTAAAGAGGAATTTGTGTCTGGTCACATTAGTGATGCTACAAATATTGATTATTATGGCTCTGATTTTAAAGAAAAGCTTGATTTAGTAAAAAAAGATGTTCCTATACTTGTTTACTGCAGAAGTGGAGGAAGGAGTAGCAGAGCAGCTAATATAATGCAATCACTTGGATTTACGGAGGTTTATAACCTGAGTGGAGGAATTGGGGCTTGGAAAGACAGTGGTTTTGATGTAATTAAGACAAGACAAGAGAAAAAAAATAAGAGTAGAATGTACAGCGCTAAAGAAATTAATGAGTTTTTAAAGAATAACAAATCAGCTATCTTAGATTTTAGTACTCAGTGGTGTGTGCCATGTAAAAAAATGAAACCAGTTTTGGATGAAATTTCAAATGAAAGAGATGTTAAAATTTTAACATTAGATTTGGATGCTAATAAAGAACTATCAAAATTGTATAATATAAAAAATATTCCTACTCATATTATTTATAAAGACAATATTGAAATTTTCAGAAGTTCTGGTCTGGTAGAAAAATCAATATTAATTAACCAAATAAATTAAAAATTATGAACTTAATGTTAACAGCAAAGTGCAATAACGTAGATGAATTTAAAAAAAATGGCTATGATGTTGTGAAAAAAGAATTTGATTCTTGGTGTGACAATTCGAAATCTATTTTTGCAAAAATTGATGATAATAATCTTGTTGAACTTTTCTTTGATGTCAATGCCATGGAATTGAAGAAATGGCTAGCTAAAGAGTCTACTCAAAATATTTTTAAGACACATGGGTTTTCTCCAACAAGATATACCTTTGAAGAACTAACAATGTAAACTCTATAATGGTTAAAAACAACTCAGTACCAGTAGATTATTTTACTACAGTTTCTAATGGATATATTCAGCTGAGGTCATCTCAACGCTCTGGAGTGATACAAACATTTGGAAACAACATACAAACTGCAATAGTGCAAGGAAATCAGATTGTAGCAACATCAAAAACTGGAGTTACTTTTATCTATTCAATCAGAAATAATTACGCTACACTGATAAAAACTTTCTAGAGAAAGTTGTTTTTTTTGAAGGATGGTAAGATTGATGTTAGTTTGAATAATTGAACTAACAAAAGGCTTTGAGATCATTAGGCTTATCTCAATAAAAAATATTTTGAAATAAACCTAATGATAAATATTTTAGAATTTACTTTACAAAAAAGTAGCCTCTCATCATTTCTGCATGACCAGGGTAGGTGCAGATGTATTCATAATTTCCTTTTTTTGGAGCTTCGAACTCTAGAGTTACTGTCTCACCTGGATCTGCTAAGTCAGAATAAGCAATGACATTTGGCCCTCTAGCGACGTATTTTTGTTCAGGGCCTGCATTCATAGATTGCATGGCAACTTCCTTTCTTGTTCCATACTTGACAAAAACAATGTTGTGTATCATAGCTACATCAACTCCTTTGTTCTCTAATATGACTCTTACCCAATCACCTTCATCTACTGTGATGCTACCGATGTTGAATTTCATTTCTGCCATTGTATTACCTTCAGCAAAAACCTCAAATTCCTTCCAGTTTTTATCTTCTTCGTTAATTTCTTGAGTAGTTGTTGGGACATTAGTCTCTGTTACTGCATTTTCTTTTTTTTCTTCTTTAGATCCACATGCAATTAGAAATAAAGCAATTATTGTGTAGTTTAAGTATTTCATTATGATTAATTTTTTTGCAAATGTATAACTATTAATTAAAATAGTTATACAAAAAATTAATCAATAATTATTTTTTTTTCTACTAATCCATTTTCGTAAATAAAAAATAAAGGGATATTTTTTTGAGTCTTAGAACCTTTTCCAAGTATATTTATAACTTCCAATAATTTTTTCTGATTATTTATTTGTTCATTTTCATTTGAACTGATAACAATTGAACCACCATAGGTGCATTGATCAATGGAATCGAGTTGAGAGTAAATCAAATTAGTTGTATCATAGTGACAACTAAGTTTGCCAATACCATTAACATCAGGCGATCCTCCAGGTGTATTAATTAGAGATAGTGAACCAATACTTTCAACCCATATTGGTTTGTGACTGTAATTATTCGATGATAAAAATAGCATTTTTAGGTTGTTACCATTAAGATTAATAGTTGTTGTTGAATCTACATGAAAGTAGCCCATATTTGATGGTAGGGGGCTAATAGGATTATTTACAATTATAGAATCTCCAGTATTCAAGCTAAAATCATACAAAAGAACTTCTTTTCTTTCAGCATTTTGAACAAAAGACATGAATACTTGGTTTGTTGTGCTGTCTTCTCTGAGCCAAAATGTTTTAGAAATAAAGTGATAGCCGTCAAGTACTTTGTAATTTGTAGAGTTAAATATTGTATCATGATTAATAAAATATAAATCAGTAATACATCCATTATTACAATAGGTTACATGCCATTCACTAGAGTGGGAAAGCATTGAGTAATTGCTTTGGCCAAAAGTATATGTACTAAAGCAAATACATATTAAGACTAAAAATTTTTTTAAAAATGAATTCACTTATTTTCTAAAATTATTTTGTAATTAGAATTAAGATTTTTTCTCCCAAGTAAATCAAAATTGAAATATTTTTTTTGTGAACTCTTATTTTCATTAATAAAAGTTGTGTTTGCTAGATTAGCCTTTACATATTTTATACTGTAAGCGCTGTAATCAGTATAAACTAAGTGCAATTTATTATTACTGTAGGCTACATGGGGGTTTAACTTTGGACCAGTAACAGAAGAGTCAGTAAATGAACTGAGATCAGCTAGATTATTTACTCCATTTAAAGAGTATTTTATAAAACAATCAGTCAGTCCGTTTCTATTATCCTGCCAAACAACAAACAATGAATCACCTTTATTATCAATCTCAGGGTAATTTTGAATTGTTCCAGGTGGGGGATAATCAATATTAAAACATTGTGCTGAACTTAAACTATTTTTATCAATACTGCTGATTACAACCTCGTTGTTGCCCGTTGCACCGCTTTTTCTAACTATAGTTAGAGAATCATTATTGATAACTCCTTTTGGTGTAGTTGCAGGGCATGAGTTTATAATCCAGTTAAAGTCATCAAGGTCAGAATAAGTGTCAAAGCTTAACCCACCGTTAGAAGATTTGGCAACAAAACTATTTCTTACGTTATTGTCATTATTTCTGTAAAGAAGGTAAATGTTATCATTGTCGATGACTATTGAAGACTTGCAACAATCACATGGCTCTCCAGGCGACAGATGACTTGCCTCAACAGCACCAACAAAGCTACTGCCAAAATCGTTTGATTTATTTACCATTTGCTTTGGTTCCATCCAGTTCAGTAGATATTGCATATAGCTAACAACTGGGTTTCCTGACTTGTCTATTGCAATGTTTCCCATTCTATATTTGTGAAGCGGATCGTTCTTTGATACCCTTATTGTGTCGGAGAAGGTAAGGCCTCCATCAAAAGATTTTATTAGCATTATGGAAGTTTGAGTTGTTGCTAAAGAAGTGAAAACTACATAGACCGTATCTCCTTTTGCAGCAACTTCAGGCCCATCCCATGAGTTTGGATTAACACCTGCATTAGTGATGTCATATGAGCTAACAAAATTGGAACCACTCCATCTTGTAGCCTTCAGCATTTTTGGAGAACTGTCTTTTCTCCAAACTATTAATGGGTCTCCATTTGAAACAGTTACAATTCTTGCTCTTCCGTATCCATCAGCTCCAGTACTGATTGTGTGGTAATTTCCAAAGTTTAACTGCTGAGAAAAAGAACAAGTTATAATTGTTTGTAGTAGTAGGGTAATAAATATTTTTTTCATTTTAATATTCTTATTTCAATTCTTCTATTTTTTTCTCTTCCAAATTCTGTTGAATTATCAGCAATTGGTTGCTGCTCTCCATATCCAACACATTTGATTCTTTTGCTGTCAATTCCCTTTCGAACAAGAAATGATTTGACACTGAGGGCTCTGTCATTCGATAGTTTTTGATTATACGCTTCCTCACCAATATTATCAGTATGTCCAGCAATTTCAATATTGATATTTTTTTCTTGTTTTAAGTATCCAAAAATGTCATTTAAATCAGTGTAATACTTTTGTTTTATATCATATTTAGCTGATTCGAAGTTTAGGTTTTTAAGTTCAATAATTGATTCATATAAATCAATCTGTAGATTAATTTCTGCTGAGGAAATATTTTGAGTATCATCAATGTAGATTATGTTATCAAATTCATACTCTTTGTCGTTTATTACGCAAGAAACAACAATTGTATCTCCTTGGACTATGTCAACAGCTGTTTGACCCAAGCTATCAGTAATTGTAACTATACTGGTTTTTTTACCGCTGAATTTAATTTTGGTATTGGGATAGGGTACGTTAAACTCATTACTTAAATTAACTGTTGTGAAAGTTGTATTGTTATTGTCTTGTGAAATTAAGTTTCCAAGTATCAATAAAGCTAGTGATAAGATCTTCATTAATCAGCAATTATTGAATACATTTCACCAACATATGGAACAGTATAATTTCTTGTTTCATATAAGCTATTATTATGAAATACTCGAGTTGTTATTTCAATGTTTGATGGATTACCTGAGGAGGAAAAGCTAAGTTGATAAAAAAATGAGTTATTTTCTATTGCTGACGTTTGAAATGTGTTTGTAGTGTAAGTAAAATTATTTCCAGAGCATGAAAATGAAAAAGTACCACCGCTGGAAAAGCCTGTAAATGATGAATTTTCACAATTAGTTATCTCAATTTCAGTGTATACAGATTGGAGCTTCATAGTATCAACATCATCCTCTGCGCAAGAGAAAAAAAGAAAAGTTAAAAAAAGAGGTAGTATTTTTTTCACAGAACAAAGTTATTAAATGAAATTATAAATTATTTATTAGGTAATATGTTTTTATCATAAATTTGTAATTCTATGGTTGGTTTTTTTGATGTCAAATATTATAAATGGATAGCAGCTATTGTTGGCTGGTATTTTGCAGGCATATTAGGTGCTATTATTGCTTATTCAATCGTTAGTAGGTATACAAGAAGATTAACAACAGATATTTCATTTGAAATAGCATTGCTCAGAATTTGTTCTATGATCATTAAATCTGACGGTAATGTTGAGAGCATAGAGGTCGAGACAGTAAGAAATTACTTTAAAAGAGCATTTGGTTTTGAAAGAACAAATAGGATTTTTAAAGAAGCTAAAGTATCACCAATCAGAGAGTATAATCTTAATCAATTAGTGCAGGTTATAAAGGACAAGTTAATACCATCTAAATTTTATTCCATACTTCAATTTTTATATTATGTATCCTCCTCAGATGGAAAAATTACTAAAGGAGAGGATGAAATTATTTATTTAGTTGGTAGTCAACTTGGATTTACTGTTGAAAGAATCAATGCCATAAGGAGTCAATTCATTAACAGTTCTTCTGTGGCCTCAGAGGATAAATCTGAGTATTATTTGAATATATTAGGATTAAAAAAATCTGCTAGTGCAGATGAAATTAAAACCGCTTATAGAAGCTTAGCCAAGGAATTTCATCCAGACAAGTTATCTGGAATGAGTCAAGGTATTAAAGATATGGCTAAGGAAAAGTTTCAGCTAATTCAAGAAGCTAATGAATATCTGCAAAAAAATTACGTCTAGTCCGAATCCTCGATAAAGTTTAAGCTTATTGAGTTTACACAATGTCTAGTATTTTCTTTTGTAAACCTCTCACCGTAGAAAACATGCCCTAGATGTCCTTTACATTTCGAGCATACTATCTCAGTTCTTTTCATACCTAAGCTATAATCAGGAATTTTTATAACAGAACCTTCTATTTCTTTGTCAAAAGATGGCCATCCACATTTTGAATCAAACTTTGTATTTGATTTAAAAAGAGGGTTGGAGCAAGCTTTACATACGTAAGTTCCTTTTTTGTAATGATTATTGTATTTACCGGTGTAAGGTCTTTCAGTACCCCTATCTACAATAATCTTTCTTTCTTTACTTGTCAAATTTTTAAAGTAGTCTTTCGATTGTAAATCTTGAGAAAAAGAGGATTGAAAAATAAATAGTAAAAAGAAGATTCTAATCATTTTTGATTTTTTGATTTAAACCTATCTGCTTGAGAAAATGATTTATGTTTAGTTTTTCTTGACTTTACTCTTTCTCTCCACATTATAAAAGAACTTTTTTTCATTTCTTTTCTCATTATTTTTCTTACTTCATTTTCTTTTATTCCAAATTGGTATTCAATTGCTTCAAAAGGGGTTCTGTCTTCCCAAGCCATTTGTATAATTCTATCTATTTGCTCATCAGTGAAATCCATATTTATATGTTTTTATACATCATGTAATGAGCCCCAATATCATGAATATCAAATAGTTGTCCAAAAATTTTATATCCGCATGAAAGATAGAATGGAACAGCTTTAATTCTAGCATTACACCATAAATTATTACTGCCTTTTTCACTGATTATTTTTTCTGCAGTTTTTAATAAAAGTTTGCCGAATCCCTTTTTTCTATATTTCTCTTCAGTTGCCATTCCTCTTAAACGAAATGAGTTTTTGTGAGCAATATGATTATTTTTCTCACTATAAAAAGTTGCACATGAGACGATTGTATCTTTATTAATTGCTGCTAAATGTATAGTTGATGCAATTCTGTCTTCTTCGTAAAAACAAGATTCAAATGGTTTCCCATGTCTCAAAACTTTGTGTCGTAGTTCAAGAATTGAATCAACATCGACAATTTTAACATGCATTTATGTAAGTTATAGAGCTATAATTTCAGTTTCTTCCTCCAAGGTTGAGTTCCATTGCTCAGCTTCCTCTAGAGAATAGTATGGACCGATCTTAATTTTAAATAATTCTTGACTTGAGTTAGAATTATCTGGAATATAGAAAGAGCTGGCTTGATAACCCTCAGAAGAATACTTGTCTGCCATTTTTTTTGCTTCTTCTTCAGAATAACTCAATGTACTTATTATTAGATGTGAGAAGTTTTCATTGAAACTGAATTCATAATTGATATTTTCTTCCACTTCAACTATTTCTTCAATTTCTTCAACTTCTATAGGTGAATCATCAGTAATTTTTTCAGTTTCGAATTCAAACTTAGTTTCAATATCAATTACATTAGTGAAAAGGTAGGTCAATCCAAATCCAATTAAAGCGCTGATTATAACATATTTTAACACATTACTTTTTGATGTGTTTTTATCTGTTGAAGAAGGAGTTTCAACAACTTTTTCTTTTTCGTTTTGAACATTTTCTGTAGAAAAATTCTTTTGTTGAATCTCGTCAAGTCTTGCTCTAAGTATTTTGAGTCTTTCTTCGTTGTTTAAATTACTCATGAGAAAATTTTGTCAAATTTATTCATTAAAAGTTGCATTTTCTATACTTATTTTAAAAATTTCTGACAATGATATGTTCATACATTTCAATTGCTTAGGAATTATACTTTCTTTTGATAAGCCAGGTACCGTATTAATTTCTATAATGTAAGGTAAGTTGTTTTTTATTATGTAGTCAACTCTGCAAATTCCTTTTAAATTGAGTTCTGAATATATTTTTTCTGTTAAATTTTTGATTTTTGAATATATGATTTTATCTATCCTTGCTGGTGTAATTTCATTGGATTTACCCTCATACTTAGCTTCATAATCAAAAAACTCATTATCTGTTACAATTTCTGTTACCGGTAAAGAAGTAACCGCATTGTTGTAAAAAACACCACAACTTACCTCTGTTCCATCAATAAATTCTTCGAACATTATGTGATTGTCATGTTCAAAAGCAAGTTTAATAGCAACTTTTAGTTGCATCATATCACTTACTTTACTGACACCATAGCTAGAACCTGATCTGTTAGGTTTAACTATAAGTGGATATGAAAATTCTTTTTCAATTAATTGACAGTCTATTTTACTTTCATTATTTACAGATATAGATTTCGGACATCTCAGTCCTAACTTATTTAACATCAAATTACATTCATATTTGTTAAATGTAATTGCTGAAATATTTGAACCAGAGCAGGTGTAAGGTAATTTAATTTTATCTAAATGTTTTTGAATATATCCATCTTCCGCTGGAGGTCCATGAAGTGCAATAAATGCACAGTCAAACATTGCAGATTTGATTGAACGATAATCATATCCTGATTTCTCAATTTTGAGAATACTGACTGAATAGCCTAAATTATTAAGCTCAATTTCTACAGTCCGCGCACTCTTCAATGAAATGTTGTGCTCTGATGAATAACCACCTGTTATGATAACAACTTTCTTCATTTAAACAAAAATACACTTAATTTTAATGAGATTATTTTCTAAGTTCATAAATTTGTTGTTGGCCAGACTTATGAAAAAGTATTTAAAAACAATTGTATATTCAGCATTAACACTATTTGCTTTATTTTTTATTTGGTTAAAGTCTTTAGATATATACACAGCAAATAACAGACATATTCAAGTTCCTGATTTTTCAGGTATTCATGTTAGTAATCTTGATTCTGCCTTTAAGAAAAACAAGCTAAGGTATATTATCATTGACTCAATTTTTGATAAAAGTACAGACAAAGGAGTTGTTGTAGATCAATCTCCAGAGCCAAATTTTGAAGTAAAAAAAAATAGAAGAATATATTTAACTATAAATTCACTTCAAAGACAAAGAGTATACTTTCCAGAGATCTATGACCTTACATTAAGGCAGGCTGTTAAAAAATTAAATGATAATAAATTAGTTGTTGGTGATCTGGAGTATAAAGTTGATATTGCGAGAAATAAAATATTAGGGCACTCCGTTAATGGAATTAGTATTAATGCTGGTCAAGAGCTTTTTGAAGGTACAACTGTTGATCTTTTAGTTGGTAAAGGGGTTGGTGATGATTACATTGATATGCCAAATCTTGTAGGTTTAAATAGAGTAGAGGCTAATATAATTTTAAAGACACTTTCTTTAAATATTGGCCTGGAAATTTTTGATAGTAAAATTACTGACTCCACTACGGCAATAATTACTAATCAAAAACCTGAATATATTGAGGGAGAAAAAATTAATACTGGAAGCTCAATTGATTTGTTTTATGAGTAAAATCACTTTATTATTTTTTCTATTATCAGCTTTTTGTTCATTTTCACAAGAGGTTGTCTCAGTACTTAAGAGCAGAGGGCATGATGAAAATATTAGTTTTAAAAATCTTGTCCCTTCTAAGCTATCATCATTTCCTTTTTTTGATGATTTTTCCAATTCTAATATTTCATATGATAATTGGACTGATAGAAGTACTTTAATAAATAATAGCTACGCTATAAATCCTATATCCTCAGGAGTCGCAACATTTGATGGGTTAGATTCAAATGGTTTTGCATATGATATTTCAGTCATAAATTCTTACGGTGTAGCTGACTATCTAACATCAAGAGAAATTGATATTTCAAATCTTGACTCCATATTCTTGATGTTTTTTTACCAGCCACAAGGTGTTGGTGATTTTCCCCAAAATCAGGATAGTCTTGCTTTAGAGTTTCTTGATGACTCCCTCAATTGGAATAGAGTTTGGGCAATAAACGGAAGTTCATACTATCCTTTCGAAAAAAAAGTAATTTTTATAAATGATAATAAATTTTTGCATCAAAAATTTAGATTTAGATTTTTTAATTATGCTACTCTATCAGGCAACTTTGATCACTGGAACTTAGATTATGTATTGCTTGATAAGTTTAATAGTGTTTCTGATACAAATGAATTAAATGATGTTGCTTTTGTGGGAAAACACGGGTCTTTGCTTAA
>CACJWV010000014.1 GCA_902597195.1 uncultured Bacteroidota bacterium
GAAGAAGCTCCTGCTACTGAAGAAGCTCCTGCTACTGAAGAAGCTCCTGCTGCTGATGAGACTAAACCCGAAAAAGAAAAGAGCTAGGCAGTTCAAATTTTACAGACTTTACAACCAAAGTTTATTATGTCCAATAATTTGAGACAAATTGGAAAGATTTTCAAAGCTCACGGCTTAAGAGGAGATGTAAAAATTTACTCCAATTTTGATTTAATTCAGTTTATAAATCCTGATGATTTCATATACGTAAATAATGATGAAAATTATATACCATATAAGATAAAAGAATTAAAACATTTTAAAAAAAACATTTATTTAGTTTCTTTTAAAGAAATCGACCATATTCAAAAAATTGAGAATTTAATTAATTGTGAAATTTTTTCTAACAATAATAAAATTACTAGCTCAGAGGAAAAAAATTATCATGGCTTTGAGGTTGAGGATATTCAATTTGGAAATATTGGAAAAGTCTCAAACAAAATTCAAACATCCAACTATTCAGTTCTTGTCGTTAAAAAAGAGAATAGAGAAGTTTTTATACCGATGCATGATAACTTTGTTCTTGAAATTAATGATGAAAAAATTAAGGTTAATATTGATGAAGAGTTACTAAACCTCAACAACTGACTCATTAAAATTAATATTATAATCTTTTAGCTCCTTTAAAATAGGCTCATAAATCATTGAAATATCAGGGATTTTTACTCCATAATAATTGATTTCATTTTCTAAAATTAATTTAGTTGCAATAGCGAGTGGAAGACCAACAGTTTTTGACATTGCAGAAAAATTTTCATCACCATATACAACAAGAGTTGATTTTTTATTTAAAAGTCTATTGTTTTTTTGGTACTCAAAATCGTGTTGCATTACAATCATATCTTTGTCTTTTTCCTCAAAATTCCATTTTTTTACTAAAAGACTTTCAACAACCTGAGCTAAAGTCATTTTTTCGTTCTTTAATTTCCTATTACAAGTAAACAGTTCTGTCCACAATAATTTATTGTAAGTTTCCTCGCTGATTTTTCTAGAAACTTTTAATTCAATTTCTTTTTTGAGATCAATGACATTGTCTTTATTGAATAATTGAGACAGAATTAAATCCTTATAGCTTTTATTAAATGTATTTAGATAAACTTCATCGTCTGTGAGTCCTAACAAAGCAATTATTTCCCAAGACTCACAAAAGCCTTTTCTCCTCAATGTACCTCTGAACATAGTATCAATCTCATCTAGACCGTACAGTTTTATATACTTCAGTGAGTCTCTATTGGCATAGGAATCAAAATCACCCAGTTGATCAATGTTTATTTTTTCTATTTGGTTAAAAACATCTGGATAATTTACTTGAATAATTTTATTATTTCTTAAAAACTTTGCCTGTCCTTTAGCTGCAAGAACAACATTTCTTGGATTCCAAGTGAACTTATAATTCCAAGGATTATTATCATATTTTGGATGAATAAGGCCCCCGCAATGTGATTTAAAAGATTTTATCTTTCCATTGTCATTTTTTATTTCCTTTATAAGCTTCAGTGCCGACATATGATCAAGACCTGGATCTAATCCAACTTCGTTCAAAAAAAGTAAATTTTTCTTTTTTACCTCATAATCTAATTTCATTAATTCATCTGAAATATATGATGCTGTTACTAAGTTAATATTAGATTTTAGACATTCAATTGCTATCAAAAAATGATATTTAGCTGGTAACATTGAAATTACAATTGACTGATTAATGACTATTTTTTCTCTTTGATTCTTGTCATTAACATCAAATATTTGAGTTATAATTTTTGGATATTTTTTTGTAAAAAATTTTAGATTTTCAGTATCGAAATCAGAAATTTGAATAATAAAATTTTTTGACATGCAATAATTGTACAAGTAATCAATCAAACTGGTTGATGACTTACCACATCCAATAATCAATATTTTTTTCAATTTTTTTTGGCTAATGTATTATTTTTACTCTAAATATATAAATTGAATTTGTTACAATTTAAAATTTCTGTTTCCTTTTTTATAATTTCGATAATTTCATCTGCAATAGGTTCACATTTTCTTGAACTACATCTTGACGATTCTCAAACTAAATCTTTTGAAATAGCAAATAAATATTTGATTTACAATTCTATCTTAATAATGATTTTAAGTTTGAATGTTACCAAACTTATGAAGATTAATAATATCGTTAAACTTTACATTATTGGAACAATTTTATTCTCATTTTCAATATACTTAAATTTAGCGTTATCAAAATTTGACATCAACGTATCACTTTTTAGATTAATTACACCATTTGGTGCAATTTTAAAAATTGTATGCCTGATTGCACTAATTCTTTTTTCAAAAAAAAAGATTAATTAATTTTTTAAAGTCTAATTTTTTTTGCTTTAACTTTGTACGCTTATAAATTATATTTATGAGTGAAAATTCTCAAGATTCATATTCCAAACAGCTATCTAGCATAGGTATTCTCAACTCAAACATCAAATTTAATTTTTCATCCAAACAATTATCTGAGATTTCAGTTAATAAGAAGCAAGCTAAATTAACTTCAACAAATGCAATTTCAATTAATACTGGCAAATTTACTGGTAGATCTCCTGAAGATAGATTTATTGTAGAAGATGAAAACACCAAAGATTATATTTGGTGGGGTGATATTAACAAACCATTTAAATCAGAAAAATTTGATTTACTACAACAAAAAGTATGTGATTATTTAAACAAAAGAGATGAGTTGTTTGTTAGAGATGCCTTTGCCTGTGCAAACAAAAAATATAAGCTGAATATTAGAGTTGTTAACGAATATGCATGGAGTAACTTATTTGCTTTAAATATGTTTCTTAGACCTTCAAAAGATGAAAAAATTCAAAAAATTGATTGGACTATTCTGAACGCTCCAGGCTTTGAAGCTGATCCTAAAATAGATGGCACAAGACAAAAAAACTTTGCTATTATCAATTTTACTAAAAAAATTATTATCATAGGAGGTACAGGTTACACTGGAGAAATTAAAAAAGGTATCTTTTCTGCTCTGAATTTTATTTTACCACATGATCATGATGTTTTATCTATGCACTGTAGCGCAAATACTGGAAAAGAAGGTGATACAGCAATATTTTTTGGGCTTTCAGGTACTGGAAAAACAACTTTAAGTGCGGATTCTAACAGAAAATTAATTGGAGACGATGAGCATGGATGGGATGATGATTCAATTTTCAATTTTGAAGGTGGTTGTTACGCAAAATGCATTGACTTATCTGAAGAAAAAGAACCTGATATATTTAATGCAATTAAACAGGGGGCATTGCTGGAAAATATCGGTTTCCAAGGCAATTCTAATATAGTAGACTTCTCAAATACTGAGATTACTGAAAACACAAGGGTTTCATACCCAATTGAACATATTAGTAATATTGCTGTACCCTCAGTAGGAAAAAATCCTAAAAATATTTTCTTTTTAACAGCTGATGCCTTTGGCGTTCTTCCTCCAATATCAAAACTTAGTAAAGGTCAAGCAATGTATCATTTTATATCTGGATATACCGCAAAAGTTGCAGGTACTGAGGCAGGTATTGATGAACCTCAAACAACATTTTCTGCTTGCTTTGGAGCACCATTTATGCCACTTCACCCCACAAAATATGCTGAAATGTTAGGAGAAAAGATGAAAAATGCTAACGTTAATGTGTGGTTAGTTAACACAGGTTGGTCAGGTGGTGAATATGGTCAAGGTAAAAGAATTAAACTTTCATACACTAGATCAATGATCAGTGCTGCATTAAATGGCGAGCTTGAAAAAGTTGAATTTACTAAACACTCAATCTTTGGTATAAAAATGCCAGAAAGTTGCAGTGGTGTTCCGTCTGAAATTTTATCACCAAGAAATACATGGACTGACGAAGATAAGTACGATAAAAAGGCCAATGAACTTGCTAAAGCATTCATTAAAAATTTCGAAAAATTTGCTAATCACGCAAACACTGAAATTTTAGAATCTGCTCCAGTCCCAAAATAAAAGTCAGTTTCTTTAAATGCAACTATTTTTCAATGAATCAACAAAGAAAAATTTTCATCTTTCTAAGGAGGAATCAAAGCATGTCATAAAAGTTTTAAGAAAAAAAGAAGGAGATTTATTAGATTTCACCGACGGTAATGGTAATCACCAAATTGGAGAAGTCTTAAAAGTAAACAATAATGAAGTTAATGTTCTAATTAAAAGAATTATTAAGAAGAAAAAACTTCACAACTATGAGCTCAACATTTATATTGCTCCAACAAAAAATTCAAAAAGATTTGAATGGTTTCTAGAGAAATCAACTGAAATAGGAATAGACAATATAATACCCATATTTTGCATCAACAGTGAAAGAAAAAAAATTAATATCAAAAGATGTAAGAATATTTTAATATCTGCACTCAAGCAATCTAAAAGATATTATTTACCAAAACTTCATGAGCCAATTAAATTCGAAAAAATATTTAGCAATAAAATCAATGGTGACAAGTATATTGCCTATTGCGATAGCAGTATTAATTTAAAAAAAATCATTTGCTCCAAAGCTAATAAAGCAATTAATTGCCTTATCGGTCCTGAGGGTGATTTTGACAAAAAAGAAATTAATTTAGCTGCTAATAATGGTTTTACACCAATAAACTTTGGTGAAGCTATATTGAGAACTGAAACTGCTGGAATTTTTATAGCAAGTATGGTTAAATCTTTTCAAAAATGATTCGTATTTTTTTTATGTGTACTGCCATGTTATTATCTTTTAACAATCTTGTATGTCAAAATTCATATAAATTGGCTTCATTGAAATATAGTGGAGGTGGTGACTGGTACTCAAATCCTTCATCATTAAACAATCTGATTAAATTTTGTAATAAAAATATTGGGACTAATATCATTGAAGAATATGATTATGTAGAGCTTAAATCAAGTGATATATATGGATATCCTTACGTTTATGCAACAGGTCATGGAAATATAAAATTTACTGAATCAGAAAGAGAAGTGTTAAGAAAATATCTACTAGCGGGAGGGTTTTTACATATTGATGATAATTATGGTATGGATAAGTTTATTAGAAATGAATTAAAATTAGTTTTTCCTAATAAGGAGCTTATATCACTGAAAAGAAATCATTTAATTTTTAATGGTAAATATGATTTCAGTGACGGTCTACCAAAAATTCATCAGCATGACGGTAAAAAGGCTGAAGCTTTTGCGATTTACAATGAAAAAAGAATGATAATACTTTACACATATGAATCAGATCTTGGTGATGGGTGGGAAGATCAAGAAGTTCATAATAATTCAGAAAAGACTAGAGAAAAAGCCCTAAAGATGGGAGCAAATATTATAGATTTTGTTTTTACAAAAAATAACTAAAGTCAATATCAAATTTATTTAAAAATTTTTCAGAACTTGAAATCAATTCTTTCATCACACAATCCTGCTTTACAAATGGAATCTCTTTTCTAAAACTTTCTAATAAATTCATATTAAATGGCGAAGTTTTTATTCCTTTATTTTGAATTCTTATCTCCAAGCCTTGGCAAGCAACTAATAGTTCAATTGCTAAAATAGTTTTAGTATTTTCTATAATTTCATGAAGTTTAGTTGCGGAATTAGCTCCCATACTAACATGATCCTCTTGTCCATTGGAGGATACTATTGAGTCAACTGAGTTTGGAAAAGATAATTGTTTATTTTGATTGACTATGCTTGCAGCTGTATATTGTGTAATCATAAAACCTGAATTTAAGCCAGCTTTATCAATAAGAAAAGCAGGTAAATCTCTTTCCCCAGAAATTAATTTAAAAATTCTTCTCTCAGAAATCGACCCAATTTCTGAAATAGCCATAGATAAGTAGTCAAACGCTAAAGCAAGTGATTGACCATGAAAATTACCAGCAGAAATTACTTTATCTTCATTCGAAAATACGAGAGGATTATCAGTTACAGAATTAATTTCAGTATGCACAATATCTTTAACGTGATTAAACGCATCCTTGCTAGCACCATGAACTTGAGGAATGCATCTAAATGAATAAGGATCTTGAATGTCCTTACTTTTAATTTGAACAATTTTACTTTTTTCTAAAAATTTGTTAATATTTTTTATTGTATTCAAATGTCCTTTATGAGGTCTAGCATCACTTACACTTATATCAAAGGGATCAATTCTACAATTAAATGCGTCAAGAGAAATAGATGCAATTAAATCAGAAAGAATTAAAATTCTATCACAATTGATTAGCGACCAAATACCATATGCAGACATAAATTGTGTTCCATTTAATAAAGCTAATCCATCTTTAGGTCGAAGTTTTAGTCCAGATAAACCATGTTTTTTAAAACTATTTACAGAACTTATTTTATTAAAATTTTCGGTGGATTCACTTTCATAAACCTCCCCCATCTCAATTAAGGGAAGCGATAGGTGAGCCAAGGGTGCAAGATCACCGGATGCTCCCAAACTTCCTTGAGTATAAATTACTGGTAAAATATTTTTATTAAACATTTGAATAAGTAATTCAACAACTTCTAACGAAACAGCAGAGTATCCCATTGAAAGAGATTTAATTTTTAATAATATCATCAATTTTACAATTGATTTTGGAACGTATTTTCCTGTACCACAGGCATGAGAAACTATTAAATTATTTTGTAAAAGTGCAAGCTCATTTTTTGATATTATTTTGTTTCTTAAAGAACCAAAACCAGTGTTAACTCCATAGATAATTTGATCATTGTTTGTGATTTTACTATCCAAATATGCTCTGCTTTTTGAAATCAAATTGACTATTTTTTTTGACAAATTGATTGATTTTTTATTGTCAATAATGTCCTTTATGTCAATGTAGGTTAGTTTTGTATTATCAATCTGTTTTTTCACTTAATATTAGCTTTATTATTTTTTCTACCTTGTCAGTTATTTGATTTCCAGTTATCATATTTTTTAAAGTTACCATCTTACTCTTAATTTCATTCTCACCGCAAATAACCACAAATTTGTAATTTAAGTTATTCGCGTAATTCATCTGCTTTTTGATTTTTGAAAAATCGGCATATATAGTAGCAGATATTCCAGACTCTCTAAAAACATCTAATACTTTTAAATTATAATTTAACTCTCTCTCTCCAAAATTTAAAAACAAAGTTTTATTTAACTCATTTGAGGATTTAAATAAACTTAGCTCACTAAGACAATAATATATCCTGTCAAGACCGAATGAAACACCTACTCCACTTAATTCATTATTTCCAAATATTGAAGTAAGATTATCATACCTTCCACCACCCCCCAATGCTCCTATCTTGACTTTGGAATTTTCAACTTCAAATATTGTGCCTGTATAATAGTCAAGACCTCTAGCTAATTTAAAATTAAACTTAATTTCACAAAAGTTTGAGGTTAATTTTAATTTTTCAAAAATATACTTACATTCATCAAAGCCCTCAGAACTGATTCCGAATTCAGACAAGTAACTCTTTATGTAATCTATGTCAGGATTTTCTATAATTTTTATTAAAAAATCTGAGTCCTCTTTTGAAATATTAAAGTTTTTTAACTCTTCAATAAACTTTATTTTACCTATTTTGTCGTACTTATCGAGTAAAATAACAAACTCACTAAATTTATCTTCAACATTAAGTTTACTTGAAACAGCAGTTAAAATTTTTCTGCTATTAATTGAAATGATTGTACCTGCTAAATTTAATTTCTCAAATACTTTATCATAAATTCTAACGAGTTCATACTCATTTATTAAATTTTTTGAACCAATTATGTCAGCATCACATTGCATAAATTCTCTAAATCTCCCTTTTTGAGGCTTATCGGCTCTCCAAACATTTTGCATCTGATATCGTTTAAATGGGAAGGATATATTATTGATATTTTGTGAAATATATCTTGCAAGTGGGACTGTAAGATCATATCTTAATGCTTTTTTTGAAATAAATCGAGTCAGCTCTTTATAATCAGCATTATTATTTAAATCATAATCTGATAAATAATTTCCAGAATTGAGAATTTTAAAAATAAGTCTATCAGCTTCATCACCGTACTTTCCACTTAAGGTCTCAATACTTTCAACGGATGGAGTTTCTATTTTTTGAAATGAATAAGATTTAAAAACATCAGAAATTATCTTAATTATATATTCTCTTTTTTCTAAAGTTTTTGAATCAAAATCTCTAAAACCCTTGGGTAGCTTTGGTTTAACATTCATATCTTAAGTATTTACACAAATATAGAGTTATAAAGTTTAATATTAATCAAAAATTTTTCCAGGGTTAAGTATACCTTTCGGATCAAAAACTTTTTTTATCTCTTTATGAAGACTTATCATTTTTTTTCCAAAAACTATATCTAGATATTCTTTTTGTACTAGCCCTATGCCATGCTCCCCGCTAATTGTTCCACCTAAAAATTTAGTTAATTTAAAAATTTCTCTTATTGCTAACTTCACATTATTATTCCAGAATTCATCAGAATTATTTTCTTTTAAAATATTAACATGTAAATTTCCATCACCAGCATGACCATAACATATTGATCTGAAGTTATACTTTTTTCCAATTTCTTTTACCCCAAGCAAAAGTTTTGGAAGCTGAAATCTTGGAACAACTGTATCCTCTTCCTTGTAAATTGAATGCTTTTTTACTGCTTCGCCAACTAATCTCCTCAGTTTCCAAATTTTTTCTTTTTCTTTATGAGTTTCTGCAATTTTTATTTCACCAAGATTAAATTGAGAAAGAAGTTTACTTATGTTTTCAAATACACTAAAAATTGAATTCATATTATCACCGTCAACTTCAATTAATAAATGTGCTTTTTCATCATCCTCTACTATTATTGTATTTTGTGAATATTCAACAGCTAACAAAAGGGCATCTCTCTCCATAAACTCAAGCGCACATGGGACAATGCCACTATTAAAAATAATAGAAACAGATTTACAGGCATCCTCAGCAGATTTGAATGGAATTAGCATTGTTGCACTTTTTGGTGGTAGAGCTATTAATTTAAAAACTATTTTAGTGATCACTGCAAGTGTACCTTCGCTTCCAACTATTAAATCTGTGAAACTATATCCAGTAGCATTTTTTAAAACATTTGCACCTGTCCAAATAATTGAACCATCAGCCAGTACAACTTCAAGGTTTAAAACATAGTCTCTTGTAACACCATATTTTAAAGCCTTGGGACCTCCAGAATTTTCTGCAACATTCCCTCCCAACATACAACTTCCTAAGCTAGCAGGATCAGGAGGGTAAAATAATCCTGATTTTTCTACTTCTGATTTAAAATTTTGATTGATTACACCTGATTCAACAGTAGCTTGCAAGTTTTCTTTGTCGATTGAAATTATCTTATTTAAATTTTCGACACTCAACGCCACTCCCCCATATAAAGGAATTGATCCGCCACTAAGACCTGTTCTAGCACCACACGCAGTAACTGGAATATTTTGCTTGTTACAATATTCCAGACACTCTGAAATTTCTTTTGTACTACAGGGCTTCAAAACTATTTCTGGTAAATAAGATAAATCTTCAGTTTCATCATGACTATATTTTTTTAAATCTGCTTCAGAACAAAAAACATTATCCTCAGATAATGTTTTAATAAAAAAAGTAATATCACTATTAGTAATTTTCTTATATTTCATGATTCAAATTTACGTCTTTGAAACGATTATTTTTAATTTTTACTTTCTCATTTTCTTTTATAATATTAAAATCTCAAGAAAATATTACAATTGAGGAGCTTTGGAAAAATTATTCTTTCTCACAAAGAAATTTCGGCAAGATTAAAGTTTTAAAAAATTCTGATAGCTTCACAAGATTAGAAAGTAACAAAGAACTACAACAAATTGTAAAGTATTCTTTTACCAACGGTAAAAAAGAGCTAGTTGTATTCGATAGCCAGAAATTTAAGCTAAAAAATAGGATTAGATCATATAAATTTTCTCACCAAGAAAATTATTTAATTATCGAAACAGACAGAGAAAGCATATATCGCTATAGCTACAAATCAAAGTGTTTGTTATATGATATTCAAAATGATAAAATTTACGATGTTTTTGATGAAAAAATTCAAAACTTATCATTCTCACCTGACGAAAAATTTGTTTCATTCACTTTTGAAAACAACATTTATATAAATGAAATCCAAAACATACTTAATGGCAAGATAAGAAGCTTCAAAAAAATTACCAGCGATGGCAAAAATAATTCAATAATAAATGGTTCATCCGATTGGGTTTATGAAGAAGAATTTGGATTAGTTCAAGCTTATCAGTGGAGTCCAGATGGAAAAAAAATTGCCTATTTAAAATTTGACGAAGAAAATGTTAACACTTTTTCAATGGATATTTTTAAAGGACAGTTATATCCATCTTCAAAGACATTTAAATATCCTAAAGCTGGTGAAGATAACTCTGTTGTTAATCTTTATATACATGACTTAGAAGAGAATAAAACACAATTTATTTATACAGAAAAAGATTATGAATACATACCTAGATTTTTTTGGACATTCACATCAGATAAGTTAGTTTTTTATGGTTTAAATCGACTTCAAAATAATTTGGACTTCATAGTTTTAAATTACGAGAATTTACAAACTGAAATTTTATTTTCTGAGAACGACTCATGCTATATCGAAATAAAAAATGAATTAGAATTCTTTAATGAAAACCATTTTATATGGATTTCAGAAAAAGATGGATATTATCATGCATATCTAAAAAACTTAGAAGGTTTTGAATCTCAGTTAACAAAAGGTAATTGGGAGATTAAAGAAATTTATGGATTTGATAGTGATTTAATGAAATTATACTACAGCTCAAACGAAGAAGGTACAGAAACACAATCACTGTTCAGCTTAGATATTGAATATGATTTTAAAGAAAAAATATCAACGAAATTAGGTTTCAATGATGCTATTTTTTCTCACTCATTAAAAAACTATATTAATTACTACTCTAATGCTAACCAACCAAATCAAATCTCTCTAAACAAAGCTGATGGAAGTGAAATAATGGTTTTTGAAAACAATCAAATACTAATTGATAAGTTAAATAAATATAAATTGAACAAAAAGGAGTTTTTTAAGATTCAAACAGATAATACAGAGCTAGATGCTTGGATAATTAAACCAACTAACTTTGATGAAAATAAAAAATACCCAGTTATGATGTTTGTTTACGGTGGTCCAGGATCCAAAGAGGTTTTGGATAAATGGGAAGGAAATGACTTTTTATGGCATCAATGCTTAAGTCAAAACGGAATTATTATTGTGTCAGTTGACAACAGAGGTACAGGTGGCAAAGGTGCCAGTTTTAGAAAGGTTACTTACAAAAATTTAGGAAAGTACGAAACAATTGATATCGTAGATGCAGCAAAGTTTTTATCTAAATTTAATTATGTTGATGAAAAAAGAATAGGTATTCAAGGCTGGAGTTATGGGGGTTACTTATCAAGTTTAGCAATAACTAAAGGAAGTTCAATCTTTAACCTCTCAGTTGCTATTGCACCTGTAACAAATTGGAGATTTTACGACAATATTTATACTGAACGGTATATGAGTAAGCCCGTTCTTAATTCTGATGGATATGATCAAAACTCTCCAATAAATTTTGTTTCTGATCTAAGAGGAAAATATTTACTAGTTCATGGAACTGCAGATGATAATGTTCATGTGCAAAATACCTATGAGATGGTATCAGCTCTGGTTAATGAAAATAAAGAATTTGAATTGTTTATATATCCTGATAAAAATCATGGTATATATGGCGGAAACACTAGATTTCACTTGTACAATAAAATCACAAATTTCATATTAGAAAACTTGTAACTAATTTTACTATTTTAGTCTTTTAAAAAAATGATACAAATACTAGCATATACTCTTTTTACAGTTCTTGTTTTATACATTGTAAAAAACTACCTTGACAAAAAAAATCATCCTAAAGGATTATTCTATCTCTTTTTTGCTGAAATGTGGGAGAGATTTTCTTTCTATGGCATGAGAGCATTGCTTACTTTGTATTTGATAAAGGACTTTTATTCACATTTACAAAACAGTGAAGAAATTGCTTATGGAATTTATGCCGCTTATGGTGCATTGGTATACCTTACTCCTTTAATTGGTGGCTATTTAGCTGATAAATTCATAGGTTATCGTAAATCAATTATTTTTGGAGGAATTTTAATGGCTCTGGGTCATTTTTTCATGGCCTTTCCAACCGAATTCTTTTTTTATGGTGCATTGGGCTTACTGATTATGGGAAATGGATTTTTCAAACCTAATATTTCTACTATGGTTGGTTCTTTGTATGAAGACGGTGATGTAAGAAGAGATGGTGGGTTTACTATCTTTTACATGGGAATAAACCTCGGTGCTATGATCGCACCTCTTTTTTGTGGTTACTTAGGAGAAACGTATGGATGGCATTATGGTTTCGGTGCAGCTGGAATTGGAATGGTAGCTGGCTTACTGGTTTTTTGGAGAGGAATTAGTAAAAATGTACTAGGAGACAAAGGCCTTCAACCGGCAAAATATATCAATATGAAATTCAGTGGAATTTCTATAACTAATTTAATCTATCTTTTTGGATTTCTCTCTGTACCAGTTTTTGCTTACCTAATTCTATTAGACACAAAATCTGCTGTTCTAGGAAATGTTTTATCCATTGTAGGAGGATTAGTTTTGATTTACGTTTCATACATCATTTACGACTATAAAGTAAGAAAAAATGATAATGTCAGTGGTGACAGATTAATTGCCATAATCATTTTAGCAGTCTTTTTAACAATTTTTTGGGCATGTTTTGAACAAGCTGGCAGCTCACTAACTGTATGGGTAGATAAATGTGTAAATTTAGTTGGCTTAAATGCATCTCAAACAAACGCAATTAATCCAGCTTACATTGTCTTACTTGCAATTCCTTTCAGCTGGCTATGGACAAAATTAGGCGCAATTAAAAAAAATCCCAATACCCCAATCAAATTTGCACTTGGTATTTTACAATTAGGACTTGGGTTTCTGATATTTGCTTCAACTGCTCACTTTATTGGAGAAAATGGAAAAGTTCCTTTCCTTTTTGTATTTCTTGGCTATTTCTTAATCACTACTGGAGAACTTTTTTTATCACCTATAGGACTATCAAAAGTAACTGAACTTTCTCCAAAAAGAATGATAGGATTTATGATGGGTGTGTGGTTTTTATCTTCCACATTTGCACACTATATCTCTGGCATACTTGCAAAATTAACAACAACTGGAACAGAATCTTCAGAAAACTTATTAAGCAAGCTATCAAACTGGTTAATGGGTAATCCAGATACCTCATCAGAGGCGGTGGCGACACTTGTACAGTATAATACAATTTATGCTCAAATTGGTATTGTCACAATAATCATATCAATATTCGTTATATTAATATCACCGTTCATTAAAAAACTTATGCACGGTATTCACTAAAAAAATCAAAATGAAAAAAATAATATTATTATCAATCTTCAGTCTATTCTTACTGACATCCTACTCACAAGAGAAAAACTCCATGTGGCTCACCAATATTGACCAAGCAATAGCTCAGTCAATGGAAACTGAAAAACCAATAATGCTTTTTTTTACTGGCAGTGATTGGTGTGGTTGGTGTAAAAGGTTAGTTAAAGAAGTCTTTGACCAAAAAGAATTTAAAGATTGGGCGAAAAACAAAATTATTCCAGTTGAACTAGATTTTCCTAGACGAACAAAATTAGATGAAAATTTAGTTACACAAAATCGTCAACTACAAAGGTTATTTGCTGTACAAGGATATCCAACAATATGGCTTGTTAGACCTCAGTACCAAGAAGAAAACAAAGTAAATTTTGAAAAACTTGGAAAAACTGGTTATGTTAGAGGTGGCGTCAGTAATTGGATTCAATCAGCTGAACAGTTCTTAAACTAGTATGATAAGACTGTTTACTTTTTTATTATTAATAATACCATCAATTAGCTTTTCACAAGGACAAACTAAAGATTACATAGACTGGCTAAGCTTAGAAAAAGCTCAAGAATACTCAAAAAAATATAACAAAAACATGTTGATCTATTTCTACAGATCTAATTGTGAATTTTGTGAAAAAATGAAACTTGAGACACTAAATGACAAGAATATTATAAATCTAATTAATAATAATTTTTTTCCTGTAATGCTTAATGGCAGAACAAAAGACACTTTAGTTTTTAACGACAGAGTTTTTGGCAATCAACAGCCAATTAATCACGGATCAACATTTAGACATGATTTGTTCTTTGATTTAGTAAAAGCTGTAAACGGGCAATATTATTGGCCAAGTACTGTAATTATTTCTAATAATTATGAAACTCTAATGTCAATACCTGGCTTTCAGCCAAAAAGAAATTACACAAAACTGCTAAGAGAAAACAAATAATAAAAAAGGAGCATTAGCTCCTTTTTTATTATTTAGGGTGAATGATGGGATTCGAACCCACGGCCCCCGGAACCACAATCCGGTGCTCTAACCAACTGAGCTACACTCACCATTAATGGTGGCAAATATAATTTTTTTTGTACCTATATTTGCAATATGTCATCCAAAAAAAAATATGTTTTTAAGCTAGAGGGAATGAGTTGTTCTAATTGTGCCCTATCGATAGAAAAGCATCTTCAAAAGAATAAAATAGTTGAATTTAATATTGATTTTGCAAATAATGAACTAAGTGTAGCTCGAGGTAAAAATATATCAGAAAACAAAATTATTGAATTAATAACAAAAATTGGATTTAAAGCTACTCTTGTCTCTATTGAGAAAACAAAAAAAAATTTAATAAGCAAAACAGAAGTTTTGTTTGTAGTTAGTTTAATTTTTACCCTACCCTTGCTAGCACACATGTTCTTAAATCACGAACACTTTTTATCTAAACCTTTAGTACAATTATTTTTATGTCTTCCTGTTTTTTTGATAGGTATTTATCAGTTTGGAAATAGTGCAATAAGATCAACAATAAATAGACTTCCTAATATGGATGTTCTAATTTTTTTAGGAAGCTCATCTGCATTTTTTTATAGTGTATATGGTTGCTTCTTTTCTAACTACTCTGCTAAGGATTTCTTATTTTTTGAAACTTGCGCTACAATTATCACACTAGTTTTGCTAGGAAATAGCATTGAAAAAAGATCAATAAAGAAAACAACATCATCAATTGAAAAACTTAAAGAATTAAATGAAACAATTGTAAAAAGACTCACAAAAAATGGTATTGAAAAAGTTCATTTCAATCAAGTTCAATTAGGAGACATATTATTTTTCAACTCTGGAGAAAGAATCATATTTGATGGACTGATTGTGGAGGGTCAGGCTGAAATCGATAGTTCTTTCATCACAGGTGAAAGCCTAACTTCTTCAAAAAAAGCAGGAGATTTAGTAACCGCTGGCTCAATAATTATTAATGGAAATTTGAAATTAAAATCTGAAAAAGTTGGAGAAGAGACAACAATTTCTAAAGTTATTCAACTGGTAAAAGATGCTCAAAATAAAAAACCTAAAATCCAAAGAATTGGTGACAGAGTAAGTAACTATTTTGTTCAGTTTGTCATTCTGATATCTATATTGACTTACATAACAAACTTTTATTTTTTTGAAATCGATAAACTCGAATCTTTTTTAAGAAGCATTGCAGTTTTAGTGATATCTTGCCCCTGCGCAATGGGACTTGCAACACCAACTGCTCTAATGGTTGGAATTGGCAGAGCAGCTAGAAACGGAGTATTAGTTAAAGGTGGCGATACATTAGAAAAGGTTTGTCAAATAAAAAAAATTATTTTTGACAAGACTGGTACAATAACAACAGGAAAATTCAAAATAAATAAAATCGATATTAAAGACGATAATCATCATCATATAAATTCGATAATTTACAGTTTAGAATCACATTCCTCGCATCCTATTGCAAAATCGATATGTTCATATCTAAAATCAAAGAGCAAATTATTAAAGATTGAAAACGTTGAGGAAGTTAAAGGAATGGGTATTTGTGGATATCACGATAATATTGAATACAAAATTGGCTCATCTAGACTAACCAAAATAGACAACAATAATTATGATATTTTTCTTACAGCTGATAAAAAATTAATTGCATCAATCTCTGTTCAAGACGAACTAAAATCTGATGTCATAGATATTGTCAATGATCTTAAAAAAATTGGAATTAGATGTAGTTTACTTAGTGGAGACAAAAAAGAAAAATGTGTTTTAGTAAACAATCAAATAGGCTTTAATGAAATTTTTTACGAGAAATTACCTGAAGAAAAACTTGAGATAGTTGAAGAAAGTAATAAGACTTTAAAAACAGCAATGATAGGTGATGGAATCAATGACTCTCCAGCACTTTCTCAATCTTTTGTTGGAATATCTATTTCTAGTGCAGCTAATATTGCTGTTGATGCATCAGATGTCATTTTACTAAACAAAAATAATATAGGCTCGCTTAAAACCTTAATAAATATCAGTAATAAAACTCTTGAAACAATTAAACAAAATTTATTTTGGGCATTTTCATATAACATAATTGCAATTCCAATTGCTGCGATGGGCCTACTTAATCCAATGTGGGCTGCATTCTTTATGGCATTTTCAGATATTGTTGTAGTAGGGAACTCTTTGAGACTAAATCTAAAAAAAATTAACTAAAATTTATTAAGTTTACCAAAACCAAAACAAAAAAATTATGAGACTAATATTTACAATTTTCACATTGTTTCTTTTTACTTATACTAGTGGTCAGGTATCTGTAAAAGATGCTATTCATGGCTCTGATAAGTCTATAATAAGTGACAAACAAATTATGAGTGGATCAGAGACTTTAAGTCATCTAATAAATAATCCCAATCCATATGTTAACAATTTAAAAATTGCTTCTCCAACAGAAACACTGTTAGGAAATACAACATATGATTTACAATCAAATGGCGCAGTAATGGATAGAATAATAAGACACTCAGGAGGTCAATTATCCGCGGTTTGGACTATGAGTGCTCAGTATGCAGCATCATACACAGATCGTGGTACAGGATACATGTATTTCGATGGTACCTCTTGGTCATCAATGCCATCTGCCAGACTAGAATCTTCAAGATGTGGATGGCCAACAATTCTTGCTACTTCAACGGGAAAAGAGATTGCAATCGCTCATAACACAGATTATGCTTATTTTCAAATGACACACAGACCGAGTGTCGGTACAGGAGCATGGACTGAACAAATTGTCTCAAGTATGGATAGCACAACTGGTCTCTACGCAGATTTAGTATGGAACAGAACTGCGGTTGGTGGTAGTAACGGCGAGACTCTTCACATGATTGGAGTTACTGCTCCAACTGGTTTAGCTGGAACTATCTACAACGGTTTAGATGGAGCTCTTCTCTACTACAGATCAACTGACGGTGGTAGTACTTGGGACATACAAGATATGCAACTACCTACACTTGACTCTGCTCACTTCAATGGTTTTGGAGGTGATAGCTATGCTATAGATGCAAAAGGTGAAACTGTCGTAATAGCTGTTTTCAATGACTGGGCAGACTCATTCATTCTAAAATCAACTGACAATGGTTCAAATTGGATTAGAACAACATTCATTGACTTCCCAGTTGATAAATATACAGTTGATTCTGGTCTAGATTTAGATAGCACTGGAACCTTTGACATGGTTTACTCAACAGACAATTATGGTACTGTCTTAATTGATAACAATGACAAGGCTCATATCTTTACTGGAAATATGAGATACTTAGATGATGACTTAGCTGATGGAGGATCATCATGGTTCCCATTAACAAATGGTCTTCTATATTGGAATGAAGATATGGGTGCTGACACTACACTACCTACTCCACAGGATTCAGATTTATGGTACTCAGAAACTCCTATTGTAATAGCACAAGCCAGAGATCTAAATTGTGATAACCAAGTCGCTGGCTATGACTCAACTGGAGGATACGCTTTGTATTATGCATCACTTTCGAGTATGCCCTCAGCTGCAATTACATCAAGTGGTGATATTTATGTTACATTTTCAGCATATACTGAAGATGTTGATAATAGTATTCAAGTATTTAGACATGTTAATATCATAAGATCATTGGATGGTGGTGCAACATGGTCAGAACCAATTGATATTACTCCGCATGATATTTGGAATGGTCAACAAGAATGTGTTTTTGCATCAATGGTTAAAGATATTAATGATGATAAAATTCAATTAATTTATCAGAAGGACTTTGAACCTGGTCTTGCCGTAAGAGGTGATGAGGATTTAATAGACCTAAATGAAATCATTTATTTAGAGATGGATGTTAATAGTGAAACTTGGTGTGATTTATATGGGTGTACAGATCCAACAGCAACAAATTATGATCCCAATGCAGATTGCGACAATGGCTGTTGCATTGGAGGAACTTCTGCAGTTGGCTCATTAATTTCCAATAAAGAGTTATTTGAAATGACACCTAATCCAACTAATGGTAATCTAAATATTGAATTTTCTACAAATGCTGAATCTAAAGTTGAAAT
Organism: uncultured Bacteroidota bacterium; assembly: GCA_902597195.1. GTDB lineage: Bacteria > Bacteroidota > Bacteroidia > Flavobacteriales > BACL11. Next base: position 18,617 of record CACJWV010000014.1, read on the forward strand.
CTTTAACTTACTTGGCAAAAAGTGCTTTTTCAATAATTACTTTTCTAACCAATCAATCTCAATTGATCTTTCAAAGTTTGACTCAGGAACGTATTTTGTTAAGGTTTACAGCGACAATAATGTCGATAGCAAGAAGTTAATAATAAAATAAATTTTTATCAAGGAAATAAAATGAAAGGGCTGATAATAATCAGCTCTTTTTTTTATTTAAATCTGTAAGAAGATTAACAGAGTTTAGTTGATGTGAAATAAACCCTTCTGCGTATTCACAATTTGTAAGTCTTCCCATGTCTTTAGCTCTATATGTTATACTTTCAAAAAAATCCTTAGAGGAGATTCTTGTTTCAGATTCTTTCGATTTTGGATCGTAAAATTGTGAGGAATAACATTTTATAGATTCAATTTTCCTTTCAAAAAATTCAGTGATATCCACAACAAAGTCAGGCTCGATATTATTGAACTGTATGTAGTGATAAATTGAATTAGGTCGCCATTTTTCTTGACCTGTATCTATTTTTTCAAGGCCAGATAAAAAACATGCATCAGTTGTTAAACTTGAAGCTCTACCATGATCAGGGTGCCTATCACTTGGAGCGTTAGTTAAAACAATGGAAGGCTTATACTTTCTTATCAACTTAACAGCTTTAATTTTATTTTGCTCATTATTTTCAAAGAAACCATCTTTTAAATTCATGTTCTCCCTAACACTAATTTTTAAAACTTCATTGGATTTTTTGGTTTCTTCAGCTCTAATATTTTTATCACCTCTAGTTCCAAGCTCCCCTCTAGTTAAGTCAACAATTCCAACACTATAGCCAGCGTCAATATGCTTTAATATTGTTCCGCCACAGCCTAATTCAATGTCATCTGGATGAGCACCAAAAGCTAAAATATCTAGTTTCATATATAATATTTTTTAAACTTGATTCTTGAAAGAATGGCTGTGACAATTGTTATAAATAAGAAATAATAAACGAAATTGGGAATTGGCATTGGATCACCAGCCGCATATGAATGTAAACCAGAAAGATAGTAGTTAACTCCAAAATATGTCATTAAAATTGACCAAATTGCTACGAGAGATGCTAGATTGAATGAATATTTACTAGAAATCGCAGGAATCAATCTCATATGCAAAACAAATGCGTAAACTAAAATGCTTACAAGTGCCCATGTTTCTTTCGGATCCCATCCCCAATATCTTCCCCATGATTCATTTGCCCATACTCCTCCAAGAAAAGTACCGATAGTTAACATAAATACTCCAACTGTAATTCCTCTCTCATTAATATTAGTCAAACTATTGATTATTGATTTTAGTTTTTTCTTGTTCTCATTGTTAGTAAATACAATAATCCATAGACACATTAAGCCTAGTATTGCTCCTAAAAACAAAAAACCATAGCTTGCAACAATAATAGCTACATGAATCATTAGCCAATATGAATTTAAGACTGGCACTAAATTAGTAATGGTTGGATCCATCCAATTCATACTGGCAAACATTAATATCAATGAACCGACTATTGCGGTTGCACTTAATGTAAAATTAGATTTCTTGCTAAAAATTATTCCAGAAAGAAGTGTTGCCCAAGCTGTGTAAATCATTGACTCATAACCATTGCTCCAAGGTGCATGACCTGACGCAATCCATCTAAAAGCTAAACCGATTGTGTGAAAAATAAATCCACTAAAAATTAAATATTTAAATAATTTAATTATTCTTTTCACTGATTTGTTGTTATTAAAAATCTCGTAAAATAAAGAGATCAGCATTAGGAGTCCAATAACAATATAAAACTTGTATAGCTTACCAAAAACATCTAAGTTATTGTACCAGATCTCAGTATTGATTTTAAGATTGGAAGGCATGATATCAGAACTGGCATACATATTTTGAAACTTTATCATGTAGTTTAATAAACTATCAGGCTCATTCCAATTTTTCGATTCATAGCTTGAGTTGATACTTGAGAAGTATAGTTTCAAAATATTTGAAACAAATAAAGAGTCCTTACCAGAAAATAACTGATGTTGTTTTGAATTATACCAAGTGTTATTGGGATCTCCTCTCAGGGGGAATATTCTCATTAAATCGCCATTAAACAATATGAAACAGATATTAACTCTTTCATCAACAGAAATTATATCTTTTTCAAGCTTACCTCTATTAATGGGTTCTTTCTCATAAGCTTGTTCAACGAGTGTCTTTAATTTATAGGAACCGTCTTTCTCAAAAAAACTTTTGAATGAGGTTCTTGAACTACTGGCTCCAACCACTTGTTTAATTTGTTCATGTTTAACCTTAATTATATCTTTACTAGCCCACTCATGTGGATTAACCATCATTGATAAAATCACTTGAGTTGAATTTAAATTTTCTAAACTATTTTTCTTAGATATTTTTCTCAAATATTCAGAACATAGAGTATTCATAGGTTTAATCCTTCCACCCTGATCTTGAACCAGGAGTCTATCAAATTTTTTGGAGTGCTCTTTGTCTATGTAAGAAATTTCTTTTTCAGATGAAAAAGATAATAATGGTATTAGAAAAGGAAGTAAAAACAAATTAGCTTTTGAAAGTTTTTTTGTTAAAAATTTAAATCTACTTTGTCTGGTAAAAAATACGCTGACCATGCCGAGTGCTAGCAAAAGATATCCTAAATATGTTATGATAGTGCCAGCTAAATCATAATTGACTGAAAGAACCGTTCCCATCTCATCTTTATCATATGAGGATTGAAAGAATCTATATCCTCTGTAGTCGAGTACATTGTTCATGTAAATTCTGTAATCTTTATCTACGTCTTTGTCAACTACTGTCACTTCTGCTGCAAATGAAGATGGACTTGATGAGCCAGGATATCTGTCCAACTGAAAATCTCTCAAAAAAATATTAAATGGAGTAAGAATTTGTTTGGAACCGTATGAAAGTGAAAAATTTAAGTTCCCTAGAGAAAATCTTGTTGGCTCACTAATTCTTCCTTTTCCTCCAATTAATTCAATATCTTTCTCTTGACCATTAGATTTAACTTTTAATCTCAATAGATTTGATTTACCGTCTTTCATGTAAGTAGAATTACTGTAGTACTTATTTGTGCCACTATCAATAATTTCTTTTAATACAAAGTTCAAATTATCATTTGAGTACAAAGTCCTTTGATTAATTGTGAATTTTTCGTTCCTTTTGTGCCTATCTTTTGATTGATCAAGCATCTTCATTGAATTAATATCAAATGGTGCAATACATTTTATTTTGTTCTCCTCATCAAAAAAGTTTATAGCATCACCGAGTTTATTGTTGTATGTATATATAAAATCTTTAATCTTTCTTTGTTCTTTATCTTTTAAAAACTCAGACTTCATTCCATTTTGACCTGGTACAATGATATGCAAGGCTTTTGTTTTTGAATCAGAATTAGGGTCTTCAACAAATGTATCTCTGACATTTACCAAAAAATCTTCATATTTAATTTCAATTTTGTTTTCCAAAAACTTTATTGGTTTGGTGAATGTGTTATTGGTAATTGCAGAAAGGCTAAGAGGCATATCATAGGTATACTGCATTTTTTTATCATTAACATTTATTTGCAAATAAGTTTGATCTGAAATAATAATATTTGATGATTCTCCTTCTCTTATGTGCATAATTCCTTCATATCCAAAATACCTAGTAACACCAGCACCTAATAGTATTACTATAAATGATAAATGAAATAACAAAATTGAAAGTT
>CACJWV010000015.1 GCA_902597195.1 uncultured Bacteroidota bacterium
TGGTACTGTAACTCCTGAGCCACAAGATGGTAATCCTAAGCCAAGACTATTTAGATTAAAAAAAGATGAAGCGATTCTTAATAGAATGGGTTTTAACAATGATGGTCTGGAGCTTGTAGTTTCAAGATTAAGACGTAAGAGTTCTAATCTAATTATTGGCGGAAACATAGGCAAAAATAAAACTACTCCTAACCCTGACGCTATAAACGACTATTGTATTTGTTTTGAAAAACTGTTTGATTATGTTGATTATTTTGTAGTAAATGTAAGCTCTCCCAATACTCCAAATTTAAGAGAACTACAGAAAGCAGAACCTCTGCTTAAAATCTTAAATAAGTTACAACAACTAAACAGCAAAAAAATAAAAAGAAAGCCAATACTGCTTAAGATATCACCTGATATTAGCTTTGAACAACTCGACTCGGTTATAGATACTGTGAATAAATCAAAAATAGATGGAATTATTGCAACCAATACTACTATCAGCAGAGATAATTTAAATTATGAAAAAAACAAAATTGATAATCTTGGAAATGGAGGTATCAGTGGGAAGCCTTTAACACAAAAATCTAATGAAATCATAAGATACATAAGAAAAAATACTAGAAAAGGATTTGTAATCATTGGCGTTGGAGGAATTTTGAATGGTGATGATGCTCTTGAAAAAATAAGAGCAGGAGCTGATCTTTTACAAATATATACTGGCTTTATTTACAAAGGACCTTCATTGATCAAAAATATATCCAAAAAGATAGTTGATTATGAAAATAATTGAGTGCCCTAGAGATGCAATGCAGGGGATAGAAAAATTTATTCCAACTGAAACAAAAATTCATTATATCAATAAACTTTTGAAAATAGGCTTTGATACAATAGACTTTGGTTCATTTGTTTCAGAAAAAGCTGTTCCACAAATGAGAGATACCTCGAAAGTAATCGATGGATTAGATCTAAACGAGACTAAAAGTAAATTGTTGGCGATAATCGCTAATTCAAGAGGGGCAAATAAAGCATGTGAATATGATAAAATTGAATATTTAGGCTATCCATTGTCCATATCAAACGAATTTCAATTAAGAAATACTGGAATGACTTGTGTCGAGGCTCTGAATGAAGTGAGCAGAATTAAAGAGATAGCTGAGAAAAAAGATAAAAATTTGGTTGTTTATTTATCCATGGCATTTGGTAACCCATACAAAGAGCATTATAGTAGTGATATGGTTGAAAAATTCTGTAATGATTTAAGTTTACTCGATATAAAAATAATATCTCTCTCTGATACAATAGGAGTCTCTTCGTCTTATCTAATTGAAAAATTATTTAGCAACTTAACAAACAACTATCCTAATATCGAATTTGGAGCTCATTTTCACACGTCTCTATCAAATTGCGATGCAATACTACGTTCTGCATATAAAAGTGGTTGTAGAAGATTTGATTCAACGATTAAGGGGTTTGGTGGTTGTCCGATGGCAAATAATGACTTAGTTGGAAATTTACCAACTGAAAAATTAATATCATTTCTTGAAAATCATGGCTGTGGCCATAATCTATCAGTAAGTAGACTTAATGAAGTAGTAGAAAATTTTAATTATTTTTGAGATATGAATAAATGGCTTACATGCTTTTTTTGTTTATCAATAATTATTTCCTGTAGTACTGAGGAGGAGAGTGAGGTGCCGTCTTTAGTTGGACCCGGTGATGGTTTATACATCCTTTGTGAAAATAATGTATCTTTTTACGCTCCTCTAAATAATAATTCTAATGACCCAATTGATATAACATCACAAATAGGCTTATCATTTAATAACCCAAAAAAAATTAGAATTACTTCCAACAAAATGTATGTTACTTCAAATAAGATTGATATTGTCAACTTGAATAATTTATTTATTGAAAACTCTATAAGTGGAAATTCTTTTAATGGATTAATCAACCCAACTGATTGTCAGTATCTTGATTATGGAAGAATTTTTGTTACAGACAGAGGTGATTCAAAGGTTAAAGTTATTGACTTAACAACAAATGATATAACTACAATAATTGAAACAGGAGACAGTACTAAACCAAATTTTATAGTTAACAAATTTTGGAGAGCTTACGTTTTGAATTCAGGTGGTCAAACATCATCTAAAAAAGATACTACAATTGTTTCAATCGACTACAAAGACGGTCTAGTTCCGATCGCTGACTTTTCAGGTGAAGTAATAGTTGGTGACAACCCTTCATCAGCAGTTTTTTCTGATCAACTTAAAGTTCTATGTAAGGGGATTTACAATATAAATAATAATTCAAACGATAGTGAGTCATCCTTTTATGTTGTTAATCCTTGGGACCATTATGTAATTTCTAGCATCAACTTAAACAATGTATATAATGCTCAGTCACTAGTTGAAAATTATAATGGTTCAGCATTATTTTTTACCGCATCAGATGGTATCTACAGAATTTATTACCCATCGTTATCATACTCTAAAATTTTAGATCTTCAAACTAACAAGATAGCCTTAAATGTTGAAAAGTATTATGATACTGACACAACTTTTGTTTATACAGAAATGATATATTCAAATGATTTGAATAACCCTAATTCGATTTATAAGTATAATCCATTTCTTGATTCAATTACTGATACGATAACTTTTTCAAGTAATGTAATTGATTTTATTTTTAGAGGAAATTAAAGTTCTTTCATCAAAACTTTGTAAAATTCAATCATTGACTCTATGTCATTTAGATGAACTTTTTCAATCGGAGTATGCACATTATCTTCAGCAGCTCCAATAAAACACCAGTCAATAGGATAGGGGCTTTTTTGAATTTCATTTCCATCACTACCACCTGATGATTCAACTTCTAATTGGTAATTTATTTTGTGTTTGTTAGCAATTTCAATAATTGAATCAAGAAAAATTTTCCGTGGTATTGCACTATCACGTAATGATATTACAACACCTTTATTGTGTTTAATGCCTTTTGTAATCCATGTGATATCTGAAATAAGTGCTTTATTAATCCCAAGCTTCTCGAAGATAAATTTCGAAAGATATGAAACTGAACCACCTCCATGTTCTTCCCACGTAGAAAAAACTATAACACCGTTTGTTAAACTTTCTGCTACTTTTAATGCAGAGTAAACGCCCAAACGATTATCCAAATATGCGGACTGTACATATTCATTATTCAATTTGAAATCTACTTTGTATGAAAGAGGAGTTCCCCTGTCGATAATTCTTGAGTACTTGACAAAAGCTCTTTCTTTTTCAATTTTTAAAGTTGTCTCAATATTTCCTTGTGAATCTTCTCCAACTAAGCTGATATCATTTTCAAGTTTAGAGCCACCAATTTTAACGATGTTGTTGTTGTAAGAAACTGTGTAGCCAATTGAATCAATATGAGCAAAAATTGCAGTTTTAGGCTCTCCAAAAGATAATACGATATTATTTTGAAAATTTTCTCCATGATAAATTTTGGGTACTTGTTTCCAATTTTTTTGGTTTTTTTTAATGTGATTAATTAAGAAGGAAGTTAGTTTGTGTTCGCTTCCTGAAGTTGCATTTATTTCACAAAGTTTTTTTAAAAGATTATAATCATTCACTACTTAAATATTTTTTGTTTGTCAAAAATATGTTTAAATTTTCTAATGATTTAGTATAAGATCTTTTAACATGAATATCGCATGCTCCTTGATTTAAATTTTCATATTTAAAATTATTTTTTTTTATAGCATTTAATAGATTATGCTTGTTACTTTCTTCGAACTCAATTTCATAAATATCTATGATTTCTTTTGATTTTATTTTACATTTTTTTATTAATTCATTAGATGAAGTTTTATATGCGTTTATAAGCCCTGAGATCCCTAGTTTCTTTCCCCCAAAATATCTAACAACTACAATTAAAATATTTGTTAAATCATTTATTTTAATTTGATTAAGAATAGGTTTACCTGCAGTAGAACTTGGCTCTCCATCATCCGAGCTCTTTTGTATTGATGAGTCCAGTGATAAAACATAAGCATAGCAGTGGTGGTTAGCTTTTTTATGTTTTTTTTTGAGTAAATCTAATTTTCTTTTGACTTGATTTAAGTCATATACTTTAAACGCATATGAAATAAATTTACTTTTTTGAATGATCAATGAATTGAAATTTTCGTCTACAATTTCACAATAATTATTTTTAAATAACATTTAATATGAAATTAGATAAATAGATATACACGCCAAGATAACACCATAAAAATTAATACTTCTATACTTTTCTTTATAATAAATCCATCCTATGATTGAGGTAATTAAAACTACACTTATGTTTAAAATTGGAAAAGTAATTATGCTCCCTATATCTCTAAAAGTAATTAATACAAAATAAAGTGAGAAATAATTAAATATTCCGAGTAAAGCTCCTCCGATAATACTTTTTTTACACCATTTAGTTTTATTCATTTTTAGATATATTATTCCAACACTGAAGGCTGTGAAAAAAACAATACTAGTAAATATTTCAAAGTTTTGTCCAAAAAGTAATTTGTTCTCAATGTAGGCTAGAAGTGAATCTAAAAGTCCTGAGCCGATAAAAAGAATTATGGCAAGCTTTGAAATCTTAAAGTTATCTGTGTAAAGAGTTAAAAATATTGATACTATTCCAATGAGAATACCGATCCAGCCAATAAACTCTAAATTTCCATCTAAAAATAAATAAGACGAAATTACTGGTATAATTAATGACATTTTTCCAGCTACAGACACAGCAGGAAGTCCAAGTTTTTGAGTTGCAACTCCCATTACATTAAACATTACAAAGAACATGGTGCCTAAAAAAATTGTTGGTAAAATCCAAGAGTTGATTAGTTCCAGACTTATAATTTGTTTATCTGGAATTAAAATAAATGAAATTAAGAATGAAACTAAATAATTTATAGTGATTGCTTGATGGTTTGAAATCTCAAACCTTTTGAACTCTTTAAAAAAAAGAAATAATGATACTACAAAGAAAATCGAAATAATTAAGTACAGCATTAATCAGGTTTTATTTTAAATTTGATGTTATCATCTAATTGTTTCTCTTCAACAATCCTACCTGAAAAATTAGGTGCTTTTGTACCAGTATTTAAAATTTTATTGGTTTTAAAAATGACTATTTCGTCCCATAATCCAATTTTAATGAATTCATTGTGAGTATATGCCCCACCTTCGATAAGTAATGAATGGTAATTGTTATCATAGCAAAATTTTATAATATCACGAATTGTATTTTCTTTTGAGATTTTGACAAAAATATTTGAGTCATTTATTTCGCTTTTGACGAGATTAAAAATATAAGTTTTTGTATCACTATTAAAAATGTTATGATTGAGATCTACTTTTAGATTCAAATCAATCAATGCTCTGATTGGATTGTTATTGTAGTATCTATCAGTAAGAAAAGGGTTATCCTTTATAACTGTTTTGTTTCCTACTAAAATTATATTTCTTTCTGATCTGATCTGATGTGCAATTTTTTTACTTTTTTCATTTGTCATCCAAAATTTTTGGTTTTGATTGTAGGGTGCAGTATAGCCATCTCTACTTTCAGCCCATTTTAAAGTAATAAATGGTCTTGTATTTGAATGAAAAAAATAGAATAGATAATTTAGTTCAACACACTCTTTTTCTAAGATATCACAAGTAACTTTAATCTTGTTTGCTTGTAATCTTTTGATTCCTTTTCCATTAACTTTTGAATTAGGATCTTTTGTTCCTATAACAACATTTTTGATCCCAGAGCTGATAATAAGATCCGTACAGGGTGGAGTTTTTCCATGATGGCAACATGGCTCAAGATTAACATATAATGTGGAATCTTTGAGAGTTTTTTTATCATTAACTTTTGTTATAGCATTAACTTCTGCATGCGCTCCTCCAAATTTTTCATGAAAGCCCTCGGATATTATTTTTGAATCCTGTACAATTACACATCCAACAAGAGGATTTGGATTAACAGACCCTTTGCCTTTTGATGCTAGCTCCAAACATCTTCGCATATAAAATTCATGATTTTTCACAATTCAAAAATACCGTTTTTATAAATTTGCCAAGTGTTATTGATTGGTCAAATTTCGGATTATTTTTTTGATGAATTATTAGAAATTTATAATTCAAGAGAAATTGATTCTCTTTTGCGAATAGTAGTTAAAGAAATACTGAATTTAAACTATGCTGAATTTATAGTCAACAAACAAAAAATATTAGCAGAAAAAAATTACTTATTGATTGTTGAAATCGTAAAAAAACTCAAAAAAAATATTCCAATCGAATATATATTAAACAAGTGTGAGTTTAATGGTTTACCTTTTTATGTTGATAAGAATGTTTTGATTCCAAGACAAGAGACTGAAGAGTTAGTTGAATGGATTAAAAAACATGATTTTAATCTAGCTTTAGATATCGGTACTGGTAGTGGTTGTATACCAATAGCAATATCAAAGTATAAAAAAACTTCATTTACAGCTATTGATATTAGTGCCTCAGCAATTGAAATTGCAAAAAATAATGCTATAAAAAATGAAGTTCATATTGATTTTTTTGTGGCTGATATTAATAGTTATGAACCCAATAAAAAATTTGATTTAATTGTAAGTAATCCCCCATATGTAACTAAAGATGAATCAATTTACATGCATAATAATGTTTTATTAAATGAGCCCAAATCAGCAATTTTCGTCGAAAATGATGATCCAACTTTTTTTTACAAAACAATATCATTTTTTTCACTAAATAATTTAAAAAAAGGAGGTATGTTGTTTTTGGAAATTAATCCCAATTTTTTTGAGGAAACAATAGAGGTTTTAAAAAAAAATAAATTTGTTAATATTGAGTTAAAAAAAGATTTAAACAATAGAAATAGAATGCTTAAAGCAGTACTGAATTAGTTAAATTAGCTAAAATATTTCTAAATGACAGAAAAAGACATAATTATCTTTCAAGAACAGTGGGGTAAGGGGGTTGTTAAAATTGGTGAAGACTTTTCAAGCAAAAAAGACTATGCTAAAACTGCCAGAGAATTCGTGAAAAATTTTTATGATTTTACTAAGCCTTTACTATTCAAACCAACATTGGCAAGCGAAACTCAATTTAGAACTGATTTTGAATCATCTCTTTCTTATTTTATCGGCAATAATGAACTTTATTCTGAGGACAAAGGCTTTGCATTAAAATGTTGGAACAATGTTCGATGGGAAAACAAAGGAATTAGAATAATAAACAATATGGCTTATGCAATGGGAAACTATTATTTCAAAGATTCTAGTGGTCAAGAGTTAAAGGTTGAGTTTTCTTTTGTTTATATTCTAGATGATGAAAAAAAATTAAAGATTGTTCTTCATGACTCTCATCTACCATACAATTCTTAAAATTGGATACAAGAGAACAAATCAATAAGCTCAGAAAATTAATTGAAGAACATAACCACAAATATTATGTTCTTGACAAACCTACTATTACTGATTTTGAATATGATAAGCTAATAGATGAGCTTACTGAGTTAGAGTCTAAATATCCTCAGCTATTTGATGTTAATTCTCCTACTCAAAATGTTGGAGGACAATTGATAAATTCTTTTGAATCAATGAATCATGATTATCCAATGTTGTCATTGTCTAATACATATTCTAATGAAGAACTTTTTGACTTTGAAAAAAGAATTAAAAAGTTAACAGACAAAAAAGTTGAGTATGTATGTGAACTTAAGTTTGATGGAGTATCAATTAGTTTAAAATATGAAAATGGAGTTTTAATAAGAGCATTAACAAGGGGAGATGGAATAAAGGGTGATAATGTCATTGAAAACATAAAAACTATTAAAAGCATACCTAGAAATATTTTTGGAAATTTTCCAAATTTATTTGAGATCAGGGGTGAAATTTTTATTTCAAAATCTTCTTTTATAGAACTAAATCTCAAAAGAGAAATAGAAGGAAAGGAACTTTTTTCCAATCCAAGGAATACTGCATCAGGAAGTATTAAAATTTTAGATGTATCTGAGGTTGCTGAACGCCCTCTAGATTGTTTCTTATTTTCTTTATTAGGAAATGATCTTCCAAGTGAAAGCCATATAGAAAACCTTGAATATGCTAAGTCATGGGGATTTAATACTTCTTCCTATTCCAAAAAATTTAGCTCAATTGAAGATGTAATAAAGTACATTAAAGATTTAAATCAAGTTAGAGATACTTTGCCATTTGAAATTGATGGTGTAGTTGTAAAGGTTGACAATATTAATCTTCAAAATGAATTAGGTAATACAGCTAAAAGTCCAAGATGGGCAATTGCCTACAAATTTCAGGCTGAACAAGCAAATACAATTGTTACTAATATTGATTATCAAGTTGGCAGAACAGGAGCTATAACACCTGTAGCAAACTTAAAGCCAGTTAAATTATCGGGCACTATCATTAAAAGGGCATCACTTCACAATTACGATCAAATAATTAAGTTAGGAGTTCAAATAGGTTCTAACGTTATTATAGAGAAAGGAGGTGAGATTATTCCTAAAGTTGTTAGAGTAACTGACTCAAGAAATGACTTATTTTCAAATACATTTAATTTTATTAAAAATTGTCCTGCATGTGGTTCTGTACTACAAAGAAAAATAGGAGATGCCAAACATTATTGTCTTAATAGATATAATTGTGGACCTCAAATAAAAGGAGCTATTGAACATTATATAAGCAGAAATGCAATGAATATTGATTCAATAGGTAAGAAAACAATTGATTTATTTTATGATAATAATTTAGTTTTAAATATTTCAGATTTATACGATTTAAAAATAGATCAGTTGTTACCGTTCAAAAAAGATGGGAGGAAATGGGCTGAAAACATAATTAACGGTATTAATGAATCAAAAAAAATAACCTTTGATAAGGTTCTTTTTTCATTAGGAATAAGACATGTTGGACAAACAATGTCTAAGAAGTTAGCTAACTGCTTTAAAAATATTGAAAACTTGATTGGTGCTGATATTGAAACTTTGGTTGAGGTGGATGAAATTGCAGAAACAACTGCGATATCTATTTTTGATTTTTTTAAAGAGCCCAGAAATATTGAAATTGTAAATAAATTAAAATATCATGGAATTCAATTTGAAATAAATGAAACAAAAAATATTCAAGTTTCTAGCTTGCTCAGTGGAAAAAAAATAGTAGTAAGTGGTGTATTTTCTGATTATTCTAGAGAGGATTTAAAACATATTATTAAAGAAAATGGTGGGGAGTCACTATCATCTATTTCAAAAAAAACATCTTTTGTATTGTCTGGAGATAGCATGGGGCCATCAAAAAAAGAAAAAGCATTGTCTTTAAACATACCAATAATCGGTATTGATGAATTTTTAAATATGATTAAAAAATGAGTTATATTCAAAATTTTAGACTCAAAATAAATCAATTTCTGTTCTTAAGAGAATTAAAATTAAATCAGAGAGTAAAGAGCGTTTGTAATATTGATGAAGCTAAATCAATAGGTATTCTTTACGATGCAACTTCAGAAGAAAATATTAATAAAATAAAGCCTTTTGTTTCATATTTTTTTGAACTAAGAAAAGATGTTAAAGCACTTGGTTATGTTAATGACAAGAAATTGTCATACTGTCACACTCCCAAGTTGCAATATGATTTTTTTTATCAAAAAGATTTGAACTGGTTTTATAAACCTCAAAACTATATCATTGATAATTTTGTTAAAAGAGACTATGACATTTTAATCAATCTTTGTGATAGTAGCTGTATACCAATTAAGTATTTAGTTGCCAAATCAATTGCTAGATTTAAAATAGGAATGTATGAGGAAAATTTTGATATCTATGATTTAATGATTGAGTTAAAAAAAGAGAAATCAATTCAAAAGCTTATGGACGAAATCAAGCATTACATTAATTTAATTAACAAATAATGAATTTAAAGGGCCTTGGGGTTGCAATTATTACTCCGTTTAAAGAAGATTTTTCTGTAGATTTTAGAGCTTTAACTAAGTTAATCAATCATGTAATCGACGGTGGTGTTGATTATATAGTTAGTTTAGGAACTACTGGTGAAAGTGTTGTATTAAATGATCAAGAAAAAACATCAGTTGTTGAACACACTATAAATACAGTCGAAAAAAGAGTCCCAATATGTTTAGGTATTGGTGGAAATGATACAATGGCCATAGTTGATAAAATAAAAAAAACAAACTTTTCGAATATTTCAGCAATACTTTCTGTGTCTCCTTACTATAATAAACCGTCTCAAGAAGGGATTTTTTTACATTATAAATTAATTTCAGAAAGTTCAAGTGTGCCTATTATCCTATACAATGTGCCAGCAAGAACTTCTTCAAATATAGAAGCATCAACAACTTTAAAGCTAGCATCAAAATTTTCTAACATTATAGGAATTAAGGAAGCTTCTGGAGATTTAAGTCAGATTAGTCAAATCATAAAAAATAAGCCAAAAAATTTTAATGTTATTTCAGGCGATGATGATTTAACTAATCAAATAATTAAAAATGGTGGAGATGGAGTTATTTCAGTTGTAGGGCAATGTTTACCCGAATTATTTTCTAAAATGGTGCATGAGGCATTAAACAAAAATTTTTCTATTTCTGATAAAATTTCTTTTGAGCTATCTAATTTTATTCAGTCATTATTTAAAAATGGAAATCCTAGTGGAATTAAATCAGCTTTAAACCACCTAAATATATGTGAAAATATATTAAGACTACCTCTTACATCATTAAAAGATGAGGATTACAACAAACTGATTTTTGAACTAATAAGAATAAAAAAGATCTCTAAAAAGCTCGTTTAAAAAAAAAATTGGGAATTTAAAAATTACATTTTATCTTTGTAGCTCTAAAATCTATGAAGAAAATAATTTTCATATCGTTGTCTTTAATTTTACTTTCATGCAGTAAATACCAAAAAGTTCTGAAAAGCACTGATTTTAGCATGAAGTACGATAAAGCAATTGAATTTTACAATAGAGGTGATTTTAATCGAGCATTACCCCTTTTAGAAGAACTTTCATCAGTATACAGAGGAACAGACAAATCTGAGGAAATATCTTATTACTACGCATACTGTAATTTTGGTTTAGAAGACTATATGCTTTCTTCGTATTTATTTAATAAATATCTATCATATTTTCCAAAAGGTAAATATGTTGAAGAGTGTAATTTCATGAGTGCTTTTTGTTATTATAAAGATTCTCCTAGATACTCTCTGGATTCAAAAAATACTGAAATTGCAATTAACAAGCTCAATGATTTTATCAATAGATTTCCCAATAGTGAAAAAGTTGAAGAGTCAGATAAATTAATTAATGAATTAAGAGAAAAATTAGCCAAAAAACAATTTGAAAATGCAAAGCAATATCACAAAACTGAAAACTATAAATCAGCAGTTATTGCCTTGAATAATGCGTTAATTGATTATCCAAACTATAATGAAAGAGATGAAATATTATATCTCATTCTTGAATCTAATTATCTTCTTGCCATTAATAGTATTTCTAGCAAAAAAGAGGAGAGACTTAAAGAAACTTTAATGTCTTATCAAATGTTTGTTGATAATTATGATAAAAGTAGTTGGTTAAAAGATGCTAATCAAATAAGAGAAAATACACAAAAACAATTAAACCTAATCAAAAATAATTAATATGGAATTTAAAAAAACAGGAGCCTCAATAACTACAAAAACCAGAGATGTTAATGAATTTATTGACAAAACTGGTAACATCTTTCAGGCTGTTTCAGTACTAGCTAAAAGAACTACTCAAATCAATGAGAGAATGAAAGAGGAGTTAGATTCAAAGCTTGACGAATTTGCATTAAATCATGAGCAGCTAGATGAGGTTTTTGAAAATGCTGAACAAATTGCTGTTTCAAAATATTACGAAAAACTCCCAAAACCATGGTCTATAGCTACAAAAGAGCTTCTTGAAGATAAAATATACATGAGAGATACCGAAGAAGAGGAAGAGTCTGAGGAAGTATAGTATCTCACATGATTAATGGAAAGAACATCCTACTTGGAATTTCTGGAAGCATTGCTGCATATAAAACACCTTACATAGTAAGAGAACTAGTAAAATATGATTGTAATGTAAAGGTAATATTGACCAAAGATGCAACTAATTTTGTAAGTGAACTCACATTATCGGTACTTTCAAAAAACGAGGTTAATATCGAAATGGTCAACGATGATAAATCATGGAATAGTCATGTTAAACTTGCTGAGTGGGCAGATGTATTCTTAATTGCACCAGCCAGTAGTAAAACACTTTCTAATTTGGCGAATGGCAAATGCGAAAATCTATTAATAGCAACTTTTTTATCCTATAATAGTTTTGTTTTCATTGCTCCTGCGATGGATGCGGAAATGAATGAGCATGTAACTACAAATAATAATATCAAAACTTTAGTTTCTCAAGGTAACTTTATTATCGAGAGTGAATTTGGTGAATTAGCTAGCGGTTTATCAGGATTTGGTAGATTAAGTGAACCAAAAAAGATAATAAATCATGTAATTAAAACCTTATCCTCTGATTTACCTCTTTCAGGCACAGTTTCGCTAGTCACTGCAGGACCAACAAGGGAGAGTATTGATTCAGTAAGGTATCTAAGTAATCGATCGACAGGATTAATGGGTCTGAGTATTGCTAAAGAGTTAGCACGCAATGGTTCAGAGGTAAATTTAATTTTAGGTCCTTCCTCATACAAAATTAATTATCCAAATGTTAATTTGATTCCTGTTGAATCATGTGATGAGATGTATATTGAAGCAAATAAATTTTTTAGAAAATCAGATATTTGTATATTTTCGGCTGCTGTTTCTGATTACAAAATCAGCAATAAGTTCAGTAGAAAAATCAAGAAATCTGATTTTATTAATCTAGAACTTGAAAAAAATATTGATATTGCAAAAGAGCTTTGCAAAAACAAGAAAGAAGAGCAATTTTGTGTTGGTTTTGCTCTTGAGGATGATAATAATATTAAAAATGCTCAAAAAAAATTGAAAGAAAAAAACTTTAATTTCATTGTATTAAATTCACTTGAAAATAAAGACACTTGCTTTGAATCATTTAAAAATAAGATTACAATTATAGATAATCATAATACTATCAATTTTGATTTAAAATCAAAAAAATTAGTTGCTAAAGATATTGTAAATCATATAATCAAAACAAAATGAGAATCATATTATCTATATTAATATCTCTATTATTTTATGAATCATTTTCTCAAGAGCTTTTTTGCAACTTGCAAGTTAATTCTTCACAAATTCAAACAAGTGATCGAAAGGTCTTTAATTCTTTACAAAAGGATCTTTATGAATTCATCAATAATACTAAGTGGACAAATGCTAAATTTTCAAATGAAGAGAGGATAGAATGTTCAATTTTAATAAATGTAAGAAAGAAAATTTCTAATGATGAGTATGAGGGGAGTATAAATATTCAAAGCACTAGACCTATCTTCGGAACTTCATACAAATCAAATGTTTTTAATTTCGTAGATAATAATTTTAGGTTTAAGTACTTAGAGTATCAATCTATTGATTATAATCCAAATACTCATGGTTCTAATTTAACAGCTGTTTTGGCATTTTATGTTAATATTATTTTAGGGATTGATTTTTCAACATATTCCGAAAATGGAGGATATGAATATTTTAATAATGCTTTGAAAATTGTAAATAATGCTCAAAATGCACCTGAGTCAGGATGGAAAGCATTTGAAAGTGATAGAAATAGGTACTGGCTTGCATACGATTTGATGGATTCTAGGTACGCTAATTATTTAACTGCAATGTATTCTTATCATAGACTGGGTATGGATAAACTATCAGAAGAACCAGAAGATGCTAGATTTGAAATAACTGAATCTTTGGAATCATTGAAATCAATTTACAGAGAAAATCCTTCAGCTTTTTTATTGAAGATTTTTTTTGATGCAAAAAACGAAGAAATTGTTAAAATTTATTCAGAATCATTTCCAAATGAAAAGGCAAGAATTGTAAATACTTTAGTTGAAATTGATCCAACAAATTCGTCAAAGTATCAAACTATAACTACTGAAAATAAAGGTAACTAATGCTAAAAAGATTACACATAAAAAATTTCTCATTAATTAGGGATATTGTTGTTAATTTCGAACATGATTTTTCAGTTATTACTGGAGAAACAGGTTCGGGTAAATCACTTATGCTTAATGCCCTAGCTACTTTAGTAGGAGGTAAAATAAAATATAGTTCATTTACCAATGCTGATAAAAAAACAATTATTGAGGGGCAATTCATTTTAAATGATTCTTATAAAAGCCATTTTGAAGAGAATGAAATAGATTTTTACAATGACTGTATCGTTCGCAAGGAAATAAGTTGCAAGGGCAAAGCAAGAGTCTTTATAAATGATTGTTTAACAACAAAATCTGTTGTTTCAGAGATTTTTTCAAATATAATAGAAATTCATTCTCAGAATCAATCACTTTTACTTAAGAAAAAAGATTTTCAAATTGAGATCTTTGATTCGTTCATTGGAATTACTGATTTAAAAGATGAGTATGTTAGCAATTATAATCATCTTAGAAATTCAATTAAAGATTTAGATGATTTTAAGTCTAAAAATCTTTACTCAGACGATGAGTTGGAGTTTTATAAGTTTTTGTATGATGAACTTGAAAATGCTAATTTACATGAGGGAGAGTTAGAAAAGCTAAAGTCTCAAATTAATGCAATAGAAAATAATCAACAATTGAATGAAATCCTCAATGAATTAAAAACATATATTCACTCTGAAAATGGTGCTATTAATTCTTTGTCCAGGCTTAACAAACAAATATCTAAAGTTTCTGTGGGTATTGAGATAGATGATATTTTTCAAGATATCTCTGAACTAGTAGGAAATATCGATTCATACTCTAACAATTCAGATGACATTTATAAGAGGTTTGATTTGATTAATAGTTTACTTTTTAAGCATAAAAAAGATTCTATTAAGGAACTCTTAAATTTAAAATTAACCATTAAAAGAAAAATTGAAAATAATGAACAGTCTGAGTTTCTAATGTCTGATTTAAAAAACAAGATTATTGAACTTAGAAAAAAATGTGAATCAATTGCTCAAAAGATGTCCGAAAAAAGAAAAAGTTTTTCTAAAAATTTTGAAACAAGGATTTGTCAGCTACTTTCTGAACTTGGATTTTCATCACCTCAGTTTTATGTTGATATTAAAACTTTTGATTCTTTGAACAGTTTTGGTATTGATGACATTTCTTTTCAATTTAGTTCAACCTCTAATACAGCATTAAAAAATATTGAATCTGTTGCTTCAGGTGGTGAGATTTCTCGAATTATGCTTTGTTTAAGATATATGTCAAGTGAAAAATCAAAATTATCCATCTTAGTTTTTGATGAAATCGATACAGGTGTTTCTGGAGAAATTGCTCATAAACTTGCTCAATTTTTAAGAAAAATAACATCTAACATTCAAGTATTTTCAATTACTCACTTACCTCAAATTGCCTCAAAAGGGGATAGGCATTATGTTGTAACAAAGAGAAGCTTTGACAACAAGACTGTTATTGCTATAAACGAACTGGATACTGAGCAAAGAATAAATGAAATTGCAAAACTTCTTAGTGGAAGTAAGGTTACTGATGTATCAATAAGCAATGCCATAGAACTTTTAAATCAATAATAATATATTTGTAATAAAATCATGAAAATTTTAGAAGGAAAAAGAGGATTAATATTTGGTGCGCTTGACCAGAAATCCATAGCTTGGAAAGTAGCACAAAATGCACATGAACAAGGTGCTAAATTTGTTTTATCCAATGCACCTATTGCCTTGAGAATGGGGAAAATAAATGAACTAGCTGAAAAAACCGGATCCAGAGTGATACCAGCTGATGCAACATGTGTTGATGATTTAAATAAGCTTTTTGAGGAGTCTGTAAAATTATTAGGAGGAAAACTTGATTTTGTTTTACATTCTATTGGTATGTCCGTTAATGTAAGAAAAGGGAGAGAGTATACTGATCAAAATTATGATTTTACAATTAAAGGATTTGATGTTTCCGCTTTGTCATTTCACAAAGTTCTTCAAAGTGCTTGGAAGAATGAATCAATGAATGACTATGGTTCTATTGTTGCATTGTCTTATATAGCAGCACAAAAAACTTTTCCTGACTACAATGATATGGCAGAAAATAAAGCTTATCTAGAGAGTATTGCTAGAAGTTTTGGATATCATTTTGGAAATAGAAATAAAGTAAGAATTAATACAATATCACAATCACCAACAATTACCACAGCTGGCAGCGGAGTAAAGGGATTTGATACTTTTTTTAATTATGCTGATAAAATGTCTCCATTAGGTAACGCTTCAGCTGAAGATTGTGCTAATTTTTGTATTGCACTTTTTTCTGATTTGACTAAAAGTGTAACCATGCAAAACATTTTTCATGATGGTGGTTTTTCTAATACTGGTATTAGTGAAGATTTAATAAAAGAATTCACTAGTTGATATCTAAATTATTAAAGCTAATTTTCAGAAATTTTCCTATTCTAAAAGGAAAATTATGGAAATTTTGGTATACATACTTAGGTTCTAAAGTAATAACTCCAGAACTAAAATTCATGAACTATGGTTATTTCAGAAATGATTTTAAACCCCAGTTGTCTCTAGAAGATGAAAAAGAAAGATTTCCAATTCATTTATATCACTACTTGTGCAGCAAATCTTCTCTAAATAATGTAAGAGTATTAGAGGTTGGTTGTGGTCGAGGAGGTGGAGCAGACTATATCACAAGAACTTTTTATCCAAAACAGTATCATGCATTAGATATTTCACCTACCGCTATTCAATTATGTAATAATTTCTATAAAAGTGATAATTTAAGTTTTCATGTTGGAAGTGCGGATGAATTGCCTTTTGACAATCAATTTTTTGATGTTGTTATAAATGTTGAATCATCTCACTGTTATCCAAATTTTAATAAGTTTCTTTTAGAAGTTAAGAGAGTTTTGAAGTCAGATGGACAACTTCTAATCACTGATTTCAGATCTAGCTCTGAGTTTTCCGATTTTGATAAACTAATAAATGAAAATTTTGAAATTATATCATATGAGGATATAACTGATAATATTTTACTAGCATTGGATGAGATGTCAGATAAAAGAAAGAAACAGATTAAATATTTCTTACCTAATTTCTTATCTAATATTTCTTCGTCTTTTGCAGGTATTAAGGGAAGTGAGCTTTACGAATCATTTGTCAATAGAGAATTAGTATACCACATGTATGTCCTCAAGTCTTTTTAAATGATTTTGGAAACTAACTTTTTGTTTTATTTTTAGGTTTTTGCTCTTCTTGTTTTTGGATAGTAAATATTAATTCATCACTAGATTTTGAGATTTTGATGTTTATTTTGTCCCCTAATGATAGTTCAATATTTATTATTTTTTCAGCTAGAGGATCTTCAATATACTTTTGAATTGCTCGTTTCAAAGGTCTAGCACCAAATTTTGAATCAAAACCTTTAGTTGCAACAAAATCCTTTGCTCCTTTTGAAATATTGATTTCATAACCTAGATTGTTGATTCTTTCAACTACATGCTTTAGTTCAATATCAATAATTTTGTTAATGTCTTCCTTTTCGAGGCTATTGAAAAGAACAACATCATCAATTCTATTTAAAAATTCAGGGGCGAATGTTCTTTTAAGAGCATTTTCAATCACTCCTTTAGAATGTTCAGAAGCATTATTTTTTCTAGCAGATGTATTAAAACCGACACCTTGTCCAAAATCTTTTAGTTGCCTAGTACCAATATTTGATGTCATTATTATAACAGTGTTTTTAAAATCTATTTTTCGTCCTAAGCTATCAGTTACTTGGCCATCATCAAGAACTTGAAGTAATAAATTGAATACATCTGGATGAGCCTTTTCAATTTCGTCTAATAAAATCACTGAGTAAGGCTTTTTTCTAACCTTTTCAGTTAATTGACCACCTTCTTCATATCCAACGTAGCCTGGAGGAGCGCCAACCAGTCTAGAGACTGAGAATTTTTCCATATACTCACTCATGTCTATTCTAATAAGAGAATCTGTTGAATCAAACATTTCCTCTGAAAGAGCTTTAGCTAATTGAGTTTTTCCTACACCTGTAGAGCCTAAAAAAATGAATGTCCCAATTGGTTTTTTTGGATCTTTAAGTCCAACTCTATTTCTTTGTATTGCTCTAGAAATTTTAGTTATTGCATCATCTTGTCCAATAATCTTCTTTTTTATGTTATTAGACATTTTAGATAGTTTTTTTATCTCTTTAGAGGCAATTCTCTGTACCGGTATTCCAGTCATTAATGAAACAACTTCTGCAACATTATCTCCGTTCACAATAATTTTATTAGACTTAATTTCATTCTCCCATTGCTTTTTTGCTTCATTAAGCTCCTTTATTGAATTTTTTTCATAGTCTCTAAGTTTGGCTGCCTCCTCAAACTTTTGTTGAGAAATAGCATTCTTTTTTAATTTGATAAGATCTTCGATTTTTTCCTCAAGAGAAGATATTTTTTTAGGAACCTTTATATTTGTTATGTGTACTCTGGAACCAGCTTCGTCTAGAGCATCTATAGCCTTGTCTGGAAGATATCTGTCGTTCATGTATCTATCTGTTAATACAACGCATGAGTTTATTGCATCTTCAGTATATTCTACATTGTGATGTTCTTCATATCTTTCTTTAATATTATTTAGAATTTCTATTGTTTCAGAAATTGATGTAGGATCTATTAGGACCTTCTGAAATCTTCTCTCTAATGCGCCATCTTTTTCGATATACTGTCTGTATTCGTCTATTGTTGTAGCTCCAATACATTGAATTTCTCCTCTCGCTAGTGCTGGTTTAAACATATTTGATGCATCAAGAGAACCAGTTGCTCCCCCTGCACCAACTAAAGTATGAATTTCGTCAATAAATAAAATTACATTGGGATTGTTTTCTAATTCTGATATTAAAGCTTTCATTCTTTCTTCAAATTGTCCTCTGTATTTGGTTCCTGCAACTAAAGCTGCAAGGTCCAGCATTACAACTCTTTTATCAAAAAGAACTCTTGATACCTTTCTTTCAACAATTCTAATAGCTAGGCCTTCGGCTATTGCAGATTTTCCAACACCTGGTTCGCCTACTAGAATTGGATTGTTCTTCTTTCTTCTACTTAGGATTTGAGCAACTCTTTCGATTTCAGATATCCTTCCAACAATTGGGTCTAATCTGTTTTCTTCTGCGTATTTGGTTAGATCTCTTCCAAAATTATCAAGCGTTGGTGTTGAACCAGAGGTTTTGCTTTTTTCAGTTTTTTGATAGTCACTTTCTGATGGTCCAAAAATATCATCATCATTCTCAATGCTATCATCTAATTTTGATTTGATGTCAGAAATGTTAAGGTATTCTTCTAATACAGTGTCATAATCAATTTTCATATGACGTAAAGCTGAGGATACAATATTGTTTTTGTCAAGTAGAATAGCTAATAAGACATGAACAGTTTTAATTTCTTCTTCTTCCAAATTTTTTCTTTCAAGTATCGATTTTCTAAGAATTCTTTCAGTTTGTTTTGTTAAGTTTAACGTTGTATTCTTTTTTTGAATGTATTTTTCTTGCTTTTTTAAAGCACCTTCTATGATAATTTTAATGTCTTTGACAACAATCCCTAATCTTTTTAGTACTTGAACTGCGCTTCCACTACCTTCCCTGAGTATAGCTAAAAAAAG
>CACJWV010000016.1 GCA_902597195.1 uncultured Bacteroidota bacterium
GATAAATAATAACTTCCAGATTAGGGTTGTAATCAGTGACAGTGACTCTCATTCAATAGATAGGATTGAAGATTTAGATAAATCCTCTTTATTATCAGATAAATAATTAAATTTGTATATGATTTACAGCGTAGAGGATCATATAAAAGAACTGTTATTCAGACACGATTGTGTTATCATTCCAAACTTTGGGGGTTTAGTTTCCAATCCTGTTTCATCAAAAATAAATACAGTCTCTGGCACTATTTTTCCACCTAGCAAACTAATTGTTTTTAACAAAAATCTGTCTATTAACGATGGATTATTAATTAACCATATTTCAAAAAAAGAAAAGATTTCCGTTGATGACTCAAAGAATATAGTTTTTGATTTTTCAAAAAAAATAACTAACTCCTTGATGTCGGAAAGAAGTATGAGGTTGAATAATATTGGGCTTTTTACATTAGGCAGTGAGGATAACATTATCTTTCACCAAGATATTGCAAACAACTTTGACTTAAACTCTTTTGGTTTTGAAAGTTTTCAAATTCAAAAAAAGACAAAAACAAAGAAAATAATTGATATTAATCAGTCGAGCAAAACAAAAAAAATCTCATATAAGGCAGCTGCAGTACTAATTCCGTTAATTCTTCTATCTTTAACTAATATACTATTAGATACAAGCAGTAGCAATATTAACATTCAAAAATCTGATTTAAATTTTTTTAAGAAGAGTAAAGTGCCAAAATTAGATGTGGCTAAAAACAAGATTGAAAAAGAAATAGAAAAAATTGAAACTATAGCTACTCCAAAAACAAAAAATTATCATGTCATTGCGGGTGCATTTATTCAAAAGAGCAATGCTGAAAAGCTAAATAATTCATTAATAGAGTTAAAATTTAACTCCGAAATTCTAATGTCTGAAAATGGTTATCACAGAGTTTCTTACAACTCATTTGAAAGTAAAGAAAATGCTATAATTGAATTAGAAAAACTAAAGAGAATTAACAAATCCGCTTGGATTTTAACAAATTAGCATGAAATCAAAAAAAGCAAGTGAATCTGCTTCAATCACAACTGAAATAGTCCTTCCAAACGATACAAATAACCTTGACAACTTAATGGGTGGTAGGCTACTACATTGGATGGATATTGCAGCAGCAATTTCATCACATCGTCATTGTGGAAGAATAGTTGTTACCGCATCAGTAAACAATGTTTCATTTAATAAAGCTATCCCAAGAGGAAGTATTGTTACTCTTGAAGCAAAAGTTTCAAGAGCATTTAACTCTTCAATGGAAGTTTTTGTCGATGTATGGATGGAAAATAGAGCTGAAAAAGGCAAAATAAAATGTAATGAAGCTATATATACTTTTGTAGCTGTAGACCAGTTAGGAAATCCCATAGAAATTCCTGAATTAATACCTGAAACTAAAAAAGAAAAAGAAAGATATGACGGGGCTTTGAGAAGAAGACAGTTAAGCCTTATTTTATCAGGTAGAATGAAAGCAGATGACGCATCAGAGCTTAAAGCATTATTTACAAAAAATTAGTTCGATAGCCTGTTTCAACTTTTGTGTTGAAATATAATCAATACATTTTGTTATTGATCTACATTTTTTACCATATCTGTGACAAGAATTTACATATTTTTCTGAAACTATATAAATTGAATGATTATTAGTTTGATAAGGGGTATATCCTAAGTCTGGCTTTGTACAGCCCCAAAGTGAAATAATTGGTATTTTAAAAGAGGCTCCAATATGCATGAATCCAGTGTCATTAGTAATTAGCAAATTGCAATTTTTTATTATTGTTGCCGTTTCTTGTATACTTAGACTACCACAAAAGTTTTTTATTTTCTCATTTGAAGATTGATTTAGGATATAATCCGCTATTTCAATATCATCAGAACCTCCAATAAAAATAATTGGATAGTTTATTGCATTAATAACCTCTATAATTTTATTTGCACTTAACTTTTTATTGTCATGCTTTGAACCAATACACCATGCAATAAAATTTTCATTGTAATTAAAATTTTTCTCTAACTCTTTTGATAAGAAAAAATCTAAACCTAGATTATCATTCTTGATTTGTAATTTTTTTAATGCCAATAAGTATCTTTCTACTATATGTATATTGTTTGTTGTATTGAACAAACTTTTCTTTAGCTTAAATGTTTTTTTGAATAACATGAAAGTCAAAATATTAGATCTAATGTTATTGTGAAGATCTATTATAAAATCAAAATTTTCTTTTTTTAAATCAAAAAAAATATTTTTAAGCGAGTCTTTGAGTAAATGTATTTTGTGGATATTTGGATTTTCACTTACTAAAGAATAGTATTCATTTTTAGTTAAGAAATGAACCTCATATTTTTTTGAGCTATTTAGTAATCTTAAAACAGGAGATGTCAAAACAATATCACCAATAGAGCTAAACCTAATAACTAAAATTTTTAGTTCTTCCATCATTTGATAAAATTAGGTAAATAATACTAATTTTGTTTCATGTATCTAATTGATAGTCATTGTCATTTATATGCTAAGAACTTTGAAGGTGATATTGAAGAGGTGGTTCAGCAATCAATAAATAATAATGTAAAAAAAATACTTTTACCAAACATTTCATCCCAAACAACAGATGATATGCTTAACGTTTGCAATAGATTTTCTAATTGTTTACCTATGATGGGCTTACATCCTTGTGAAGTAAATAATAACACATATGAAAGTGAATTGGAACATGTTGAAGAATCTCTAAGAAATAATAATTTTATTGCAGTTGGGGAAATTGGAATAGATTTATATTGGAATAAAGAAACACTCGAAATACAAAAAGAAGCATTTCAATTTCAGATTAAATTAGCAAAAAAATATTCTTTACCCATTGTAATACACTTAAGAGAATCTTTTGATGAGGTTATTGAAATAATAGAGGCTGAAAATGACGAAAACTTGTCTGGAGTTTTTCATTGTTTCAGTGGTGATTTGAATCAAGCAAATAGAGTAATTAATTTAAATGGATTCTATTTAGGTATTGGTGGTATTGTTACCTTTAAAAACTCTAATCTTGAAACAATTTTGAAAGATATAGAATTAAAGCACATTATTTTAGAGACAGATTCACCATATCTGTCACCCCACCCTTTCAGAGGAAAAAGAAATGAGCCTAAAAATATATTAACAATAGCAGAAAAAATATCAATTATAAAATCATGTAACATATTGGAAGTTGCCGAAATAACAACTTATAATTGCAATAAACTATTTGATTTAAAACTTGAAACATGAGGTGAGGTGGCCGAGTGGCTTAAGGCGCACGCTTGGAAAGCGTGTAAACGGGAAACTGTTTCGGGGGTTCGAATCCCTTCCTCACCGCAAAAAAAACCCCAAGTAAAAACTTGGGGCTATTTTTTTTATAAAAAAATTCTTATTTACCCATTTCTTGATCTGGAGCTAGTGCCATTACCATACCAGTAGCATCGAAATAATCTCCTGACGCAGTAATTTTACCATCCTTAACATAAAAATAGTGATAAGAATCAACTGCAAATTCTTTTCCTGAAGCGTTACTGGTTCCAGTCCAAGTTCCGTAAACCCTCACACTTCCATTATTTTGATAATTTACAGTATCAACACCAGGTAACCACTTGGCATTTTCAAACTTTACATTTGAAAATCCGTTCATATAAAACTGCGCTTGCCCCATTACACCATCATAGTCTACAACTCCTTGACCATACATTGGTGATTGATGTTTAACGCTTTCACAGATTAAAGTTTTAAATGTCTCAAAATCTTGAGGTGTTTCATAACATGCCATTGCTTTTTTTACAATTTCAAGATTAGCATTGTATAATGTCATATCTGGAGTAGTGTTTGGTGATGTACATGCAAATAACACAAAGAATAATGCATAAAATAAATTTTTCATTTTTTTTGTTTTGGTTAATAATTTGGTAAAAATAGTTTTTTAATTAGTTTCAAAGAATAAACTAATTCAATTTTTGAATTTCCTTCAAAACATCATCTGCTTTTTTTTCAAGCTCATCACTTTTTTTTCTGTCAAACTTTGACAATTCAAATGCCTCTTTTTTTAACTTATTATATTGATTTTGAAGTTTCTCTTTTTTTGATTTTTTCTTAAATAATCCAAACATTTTTAAAAATTTATCTTTTTATTTGAAATCTTTTTTCAACTGTTCCATCATCATAAATAAACAGAACTGGCATATTAGTCACTTGGTTTGTTTTTCTTCCTAAAACATCTAAAACTTTAACTAATTTCTTTTCTGAGGTAAGTTGGGAGTTTGTGGATGAAGTAGCTAATGGAGCCATTTGAAAGAAAAAATATTCAGCTCTCTCAGGAAGTAATGATATCGCATCAATATTTTCAGACCTGAAATAATAATTAATTGTATCGTTATAGTTTTGTAAATCAAAAGTTGTGCTAAAAAATCCATCACCTGCAACTAGGTCTCCATTAATTCCATCATCATTCATTAAAAATGATTTGAATTTTGATTTTTGTTTATTCGTTGATACCATTAGCTCAACCTTATCAGTATTTGAAGAATATACTGTAAAAACGTTATTACTAAAGTTGTGAGAAGTTAAAACAGGTGGAACATAGCTAATCTCGGGGTGGCTCATGAGAAATTGCTTTCTTTCAATCATTGTTTTCATAATACCACCAAATCCCCATCCTGTCCAAATCGGATTTTCTGTATTATTATAGTATTGTGAAAGACTAAATTGTTTATTGATGTCACTATTTACATCATTATTAGCTCTTACTTGATAGTCATTTATATATGCTCTAATTGTGGTTGTATCAAAAGATTCATTTAAAATTGTTCTTAAATGAGCTGTATATATTTTTCTGTAGAGATCATTATTTAAAAGCTTATCAAGTAATGGTCTCCATTCCCATGGCTGTGGTGCTCCCATTGGTCCGGTGTATGGACCACCCACATAATACGGATCGTATTCATAAATTGCAGATTGGTTCCAAAAGTTCCAACCCATGATTGCTCCTGCGAAGCTGTTGTCTAAATCCCATGGTATCATTTGAAAAAGACCATCTTCAGTTTGATACAAATAATAATTATGAACATAATAAGTATTGTAGCAGTCTAGGTTCTGTAGAGTTTGATTAGCTGCAAAAGCCCATAAGGTACGATCTACATTCAACACACTATCAATATTTTGAAATTCATAAACAATAGTTCTTATCAAATCAACAAGCTCAGTCCAACCGTGATCAGATTTCATATCATATGAATTATAATATAGAGTTGAGTCATCTCCTAAAAAGTTTAGATTAGGAGGCATAGCAGATGGTGCCCCAGCAGTATCACAAAATCGATCTATGTTATCACATTTAAACAAGGGTCCGTTTTTCTCATCAAAATGCTTATCTAAAAACTGTTTATTAATTGACTCATCATTAACATACATTCCTACATAATTGCCTTGAGAAAATAATTTAACAAGATTTGATTCCCCAGTTGGCAAATATTCTTGATAAATTTTTGCAGATATGACTTGCTTCATAAATGTTGGATCCATCCATGCGTTAGCTAATTTCATTTTCTTATATCCCATCACCTTTTGACCTCCAACAAAATAGTTAATATCAATATTGTATGGGACCTTTTGATTTGAAGCATCATTAGGTAAGCAAAATGTTGAGTTACCTTTATATCTAACACCGACACTATCGTAATCAATATTATTAATTGTTAAAACTGCTGGTATCCTTAAATCAGGGTTATAAAACCAAGAATTAACCAATACTTGATGATAGTTTGGATCATAAAAATCTAAATAGATACTTCTTAATGAATCATGATCAAATAATCCGCCACTTGCGTCATACTTTACAGTTGGGTCGTAAATTGACTGAGCACTTACTAAGTAGCAAGAAAAAAACAATAATATTATATAAAAGTGCTTCATAAAAGTTATGCAAATTTAAATAAAACTTTAAACTAAATATTAGATAAATAGATGAACCTATTCGTCAAGTAAATTAAAAAATTCATCAAGATTAGGTGATAGTATGATATCTATTCTTCTATTTGCACTTCTTCCCTCTACAGTTAAATTAGTCATTATAGGTGAAAACTCGCCCTTGCCGGCAGCCATTAATTGAGATGATTTAATCTTCGAATTGTTAGTTAAAACCTTAACAACAGAGGTAGCTCTCAAAACACTTAAGTCCCAATTATCTTTTACTAAGCCTCTCCCACTCAAAGGAATACTATCTGTGTGCCCCTCAACAATAATTTCTAAATCTTGTTGATTTGATAAAACTTCTGACAATTTATTTAGAGCACTTATACCTTCATTATTGACATCATATTTACCTGAGGCAAAAAGTAAGCTTTCCTCTAAAGACAAATATACTTTTCCGTTTCTTTTTTCAATTGTTAAGCCATTTCCCTCTAGTCCAGACAGTGCACTTGAAATTCTTGCCTTTAAAGCAGTAACCATAGAATCTTTGTTATTTATGATTGACTCAAGCTCCTTGACTCTCAAAGACCTGTAATCAAGTTCTTGGTTTGCTTTTGTAAGCATATCTTTTTGAAACTGAATTGAATCAGAGAGCGATTTAAGTTCTTCTTTCTTAGAAATTAATTTCATTTGTGAATCATCTAACTTCTCAATAAGTCTCTTTGTTTCTTTGGCTTTTTCTGACATAAATCTTGAGCTTTTTGATGACAACAAGTCATATGCCTCACTTAGGTCTTGATACTTACTATTCAAACTTTTATAAGCTTGGCCATTATTTATTGAATCTTCTTTGATTTTTTTGAGATTTTCTTGTGCCAGCCTAACTGAATTTTTTAATTCTATGATTTCATTTTGAAGTTTTAAGTTTTTTAAATCTTTTTCATTTGCTCTGTTCTTATTGAACTCATTTTGCTTAACAAGATCGTTATGAATGGTAGGGGTTACACATGAAAACAAAAATATCGATGAGAATACTAATAACTTTTTCATCATTTGAATTTTTATAAATTTATTAATGAATTCACTTTGAAATATAAATGAGGTACTTATTTTTCAACAAATTCAATTGAACAACTAGTTAACTATTAATCTATGAACTGTCCTTTGATGATTTTCAATTAAATTTATAAAGTAGATACCCGATGACAAGCTTCTAGTATTAATCTTCCAGTAACTTGAGAACTTATCTATTTGTGAACTGACTTTTTTCCCATATAAATCAGTAATAAATAATTTTTGATTATTACTTGAATGTATAATTGCATAATCTTTTGCAGGATTGGGGAATAATTTATGCTTTTTATTTTGTTCGAAGATTAACGAGTTACTAGCCAGCGGGGTGATTTTAGATAGACCTGTTGATGTCCCAACCCAAACATTGTTGTTATAATCTACTTTTAAGCATGTTACATTGGGGCCAGCAACTCCATCAGAAATATCAAAATCTTGCCAAATTGAACCATTGTAGAAAGCTACACCACCTTCAGCAAGGTAACCTACATAAATTGCCACCCATATTCTGTTCCAGGAATCAATATCAATCTCTACTACTGGATTTAAAGTGTCAGGAGGTGGAAGAGAATACATAATTGTATGGTTTTCTATAAAATTATTGTTGTTATCAAATACTGACAACCCACTATTTGTCCCTACCCATTTTCTATTGTATTGATCAATTAATATATCGGTAATTCCATTACTTATCAGATTACTGTTATTTGTATTAATATTTAAGAAATTACTATTCGCGCTTTCTACTATTACTCCGTCTAACAAACTTGCAAACCATGCATTTTCTAGATTATCAAAATCACACGAAAGAATAAAATTACCTGGATTAATTACTGACCAACTGGTACCATTAAAGACACTAACTCCAGAGCTAAAGTTTGCGTGTGAGCACCAAACATCACCACTTTGATTAATATCTATATTTACAATTTTGTTGTCTGATAGTCCTGAAAGCATGTCATAAGACAGCCAATTACTACCGTTATAAACACTTAACCCAAAGTTTGTCCCAACATATACTTCATTATTTGTACCGCATTTGATAGATAATATATTATTATCAACAATACCGTCTGAAACATTATAATTAGTAAAGGATATTCCATCAAAATATGAAACTCCATTATTTGTACCAATCCATATATTACCACTATTGTCTGTGTCGATGCATGTAATAAAATCACTAACTAATCCATCAGCACTATAAAAATTTTCAATGTTTTGTGATTTTGTAAATAAAGAAAAGCTAAGCAATAAAAAAAATAGTACTAATCTCACTTAAAGTTATATTTTAATCAATTTAACTATTTGATCAGTATTACTAATGCGAATGAAATAAGTTCCTTTATTAAGTGTTTCAATTGAAATAAAATCAGTGTTTTTTCCTTTCATCACTTCTCTAAAAAACATATCGAAAATTATAAAATCAGATTTCTGACCAAAATTCAAATACTTATTGGAGGGATTAGGGAAAATTTGAATCTTTTCTTTAATTATTTCATTGTTGTTTGTCAATAAATTATTGCTTCTGTTGAAAGTATGTGGTTGCAAGACAAATGAACCGAAACCATTCGGAGATCTTGCAAATGCTATATCGGCAGGTTGAGGAGCAATTGTGATTGAATCAAGTATTACACCACTTGAATTTGATAAAGTAATTTTCTCTCCAAAGTTGAAAAGTCTAAAATTCGCATGATTAAAACCTTCTTGCTTTTGCTCATCAGCCCAAATTATATAGTAACCATACGGCTCAATGGCAATTGAAGGCAACTGCCATTTAAAAAGATTTGTTGATGTATCTGATAAAAATAAATCTTCAACATTAATATAAGAGCTAGTAGAGTTATATAACTCTATCCAATCATCTGTTTCACCAGCAGGATCTTCAACCGCACTAACATTATTTGACATCAGCTCGTTGATAACAATACCTGAAACTGGAAGATTCACATTAACTGAGTAATACTCAAAAGCTGCTCTTGCAGGGGAAAATTCTCCAGCAATATTATTTTCAGCATATACATAAAAATCAATCTTATTACAAGTATTTGAAATTTTTGCACCAAAAATACCATCATTTGGCAATCCATCATTGTTATTACCATCATCAAGCATTGTAATACTTGTAAATTTCATATTATCACCAAATCTAAAATTTAGAAATACACTGTCAACATTAGAAACTGTTACATTGATAAAGATATCATCTCCTAAATTATAATTTGTTGGATAATTAACATTAGTAATATCTGGATGTCCATTGTAGCCTGCATAATTAGATAAATAATTTTCTCTGCTGCTCATTAACTGAGTGATTCCTGGACAATCTCCATTCACCAGACTTACAGAATTGTTAAGATTTGAAAGGAAATCAGAATATGTATAAAATTTATTTGTATCGTTTTGGACATGAGCATCTATCAGTGATCTCATTTGGTTAGCTCTATTTATATAACTCTGATTAGTAAAGTTTTCACTAACAATAGTTCTAATATGAGCAAGATACATTTTTCTATTTCTCTCACTAGCAAATAAATTTCTCATTAGTGGTCTAGGTGATAGTGACATATTATTATGATGCACAAATGGATCCATATTTTGAGCTTGTGGAATTGAAAAGCCATTAAAATAAAGTGCAGATGCATCCGTCAATCTAAAACCTCCAAATGACATATTTAAATCCCAAACAAGAGGACTAAATTGGTTTGTTAATTCTCTATACAAATAATAATTTTGTGAATAGCCAATGTAGGAGTCAAAGTTAACTAGAACATAATTGAATGCATGCATCCACAACGTTCTGTCAATGTTTAAGTTATCATCTAATGAGTTTGGGAAATTATTAAGTGTATCAATTAATCCGTATAATTGAGACCAACCATACAAAGATTCTAATCTGTAATAGTCATAATAATCCGTGCTGTCACTACCGTGTGAATCACTCAAATTTGAGTTTTCACCACCAATACTTATATCAAGATTGTCAGGCTCACATTTAAAAAATGGATTGTGCCTTTCTCCAAAGTTTGTACTTACAAAATCTCTATTAATTGCCTCAACATTAGTATATAAACCCCATAATGTGTCATTAATAAATACATTAGCAAAATTTGCTTTTGGTGCTGGCATGTACTTTCTAGCAATTTCATATGATAAAACCTCTCTCAAAAAACTCGGGTCATATATTGAATTTGCCAACTTTATTTTTCTGTAACCGTCTAAATCTTGTTTCCCTTTAACGTAATCTATTTTTATGTTAAGAGGATTCTTTATAGTATTTACTGAAACAGAACTAAACCCTTTATACCTAATACCTACACTATCATACTGTTCTCCATCAATAACTAAATATGCGAATGTTCTTTCATCATTACCAATGATATACAAACTATCTAAAGTAGATTGCCAATTGGGTTCATAAAAATAAATTCTTATCTCTTTTAGTGAATCAGTCTCATAAAAAGAAGATTGAGCCTTAGAAAGATTAGATATTAAAATAAAAATAAAAGTTAAGTATATTATATTAATTTTTCTCATATGACTATCTTTTGTATGAATTGTCGGTTCCTAAATTTATATTTGATATAGTATAATCCTTTTCTTATGAATTTTGTGCTAATGTTAGATTTTAAATCTTTACTCTTATAAACTACTCTTCCATCTGATGAGAAAATCATAAGTTCTTCAGCTATTTCATTTATATTGTCACATTTTATTAAGCTATTGTGATGATAAAAACGTATCGGATTATTAAGTTCCTCAATGCTAGAAACATTAAAACATGATGTACTACTTGTGTTCATATAGTCTTTTAGAACTTGTATTCCTGGATGATCACACTCATATCTGAACGCTTTTTGAGATTGAGCATTGTATGGTCCCCAAATAATATTGTTTAATGAGTCAACTTCATACATTACACCAGCACCACCTTGTCCTCCAGATGCATTAACAAAAATATTACCATTAGACATTCTATCAGATGCTGATTGACCAGGGGCTGAATATTGACAAAAATATCTGGATGTGTAGCTACTTGGACCATAGGGTTGACCAGGATTTCTAAAATAAGTATATCCATTTACTGGGGTCAGAATAGCATCAACTGTTGACTGATTATTACCCCCTCCAGAGTTGTTAAAAATTTGTAAGTGCCCACCGAATGGTCTTCCATCATCTTTGATCCATCTTACATCGTGTACAGCGTTGGGGATTAATCTTTGGCCAGCCATGCCATAGTTTGCAGGATTTCCCCACCTGTAAAGGATATCTCCACCCATGCCAGAGTTACCACCTGTGTGACTTGCAGCTTCAGCAGTTGTGGTACTATGATCTATTATATATATCTCGCTTGAGAATCTGGAAGAAAAGGCTATTTGATCCAAATCAGGATTATAATCTACTCCGTTGACATGAAACCAATCACCTCCACCTCCTCCTGGTCCACCTCCACTATTTTGTATCATATTGATATCAATTAGCTCAGGGTGATCTGAAATATCATTTACATAATTTGGCTTATTTGGATCTACATCTTGACATAAATGATCCCAAATATGCCACTCCCAAACAATTTGGGCTGTGCCTGTATTTGGATTTCCCTCGATTTCAACAAAATGAGTTGGCCACTTTCCAGAGTTAGAAACATTTCCTGTAAAGCCTGCATTAAGTAGTTCAGCTTGTGACTTGACTTCCCAGGCAGTTAATAAAACATTATCTCCTATTAGACATATATCATGGTGCGATAAAACACTCGAGCTTGAATAAATAAAATCCCAAACAACATTTCCATTTGGATCAATCTCTTGTACTCTTCCTGCATCTGCAGCACCTCCTAAAGAATTGTTTGTTCCTCCTGTTTGTATATTATTTTTTGTTCCTCTAACAATATTTCCATTGTCTTTAAGAAGAACGGTGTAATTGCATTCTGTACTTAAATTCCAAGTATGAGCAATATTTTCATTCTCATCAATTAAATAAGTTGTAGTGTTGCCTTGTCTGTTATATAGAGCAAAGCCGCTGAACTGAGCAAAAACTTCGTTGGTAAAAAAGATTAAGAGAACTATTAATTTAATAATCCTCTTTGTTTTTAAATTCATTAAATAAATCTTTGATAAAATCAAAGATAGTTAATAAATTTTAGTAAGTCATCGGAACCCAACAGCCATCAACCCACAAAAAACCAGTTGGCATGCTTTTCCAAAATCCTTTTTGCCATTTGTAACCTATCTTTTTTTTCTTCCATTTTCCTGAAATCCAAACATATTGCTGATAGAAAGGACTCCACTTCCAATGACCACCTACCCAAACATATCCTCTCTTTTTGTATTTTGGATTATTAATCTTTGCTTTTTTTCTTACAGGTTTTTTAACAACAACTCTATTTTTCTTTTTTCTTTTTTTCTTCTTATAGTAAATATTTCCATTTTCATCAATGTATTTATTTTTTCCAGATTTAGTTATAATTTTCTCAGACTTATTTTTTTTTAAGTTAACTACAGTTTGAGAATTTACATCATTGAAGAAGAAAAAGAATAATATTGCTATTGTTGTTAATTTGTTCATGCTAAAAAGTTTAGATTTTATATTTTTATAACTTTAAATCTGATTATTTATTGTATGATAAAAAAATTAATCTATTACTTTTTACAAGGTTTATTGTATATAGTACCAATTGCAGTAACATCTTATGTAGCTATTTGGGTCATCAGAAGTTTAGAAAATATTTTTGATTTTAAAGTGCCTGGTCTAGGCCTAATTGTTGTAATATTTTCAATCATCATTATTGGCTTCATTGGATCTATTGTTATAAAAAGTCCCATCAATGCTTTCTTTAAAAGAATTCTAAAGAAAGCTCCATTACTTGAAACTATATACTCTTCTGTTAAGGATTTAATGGGGGCATTTATTGGTAAAAAGAAAGGGTTTAAACAAGCAGTTTTTGTTAAAATTTTTGATAATTCAACAATTGAGAGAATTGGATTTATTACTAACGAGGATCTTGAAAAATTAAAAATAAATGAAGGAAGAGTCTTAGTATATATTCCTCACTCTTATAACTTTTCTGGAAATCTTTATGTAGTAGAAAAGAAATATATAACTCCAATAGATGCTTCATCAAGTGAAGTTATGAAGTTAATTGTTTCTGGTGGGGTTGCTGAATTTAATCAATCGGAAAAAAAAGAATAATAATGAAAAAAATATATCTATTACTGATAATGTTCTCTGTTACATTTGGTTTTGCTCAAAACCCTGGAGACACTATTGTTGTACAAACATTTGACTACAGCATGACCTACGGACAGGCATGGGGCCCTCCAAGAGATACTATTGCTCATTTCCCTAATGATCCAAATTTAACTTTTGAAAAAATTATCATGTCTTACAGTATGAGATGCAAAGATGGTCAGGTAAATCAGTCAGGAGGAAATAATGTAGCATGTGGAGAATGGGATTACAGCTGTCACACTTATATACATGACAGTACTAGAGTAGACTCAATTCTTAATAGAACAGCTAGTCATTCAATCACTAATTTTAATGGATCTAATTACCCTTACATCAATTATCCTATTTACAATTACGTACAAACAATTGACTCTCTAGGAAACATCATTATTGATTCTGTACTCGCCAGTGCAGATACAATCTACGAAATAGGTATAATTTCCAATAGTAATAGTTTACTTAATGATGTTATAGACACATTATCTGTTAATACTTATTGG
This sequence comes from uncultured Bacteroidota bacterium, assembly GCA_902597195.1. Classification (GTDB taxonomy): domain Bacteria; phylum Bacteroidota; class Bacteroidia; order Flavobacteriales; family BACL11. The sequence continues at coordinate 13,742 of CACJWV010000016.1, forward strand.
CAACCTTATAGCTACACAACTGACAGCTCAGGAAATGTCATAAATATTGATACAATGGTTTCCACAGGCGTAATTAATATTACCCAAATTAACTATTACAAAAGATACCCCATGGCCTTTCAAATAATGTCTTTTGTAACACCATACGGAATTGGTTTAGATTTAGGTCCTGAAGGTAAAACTTGGTATTTTGACTTAACCGATTATGCTCCAATTTTTAAAGGAAATAAGAGGATCACTGTTAGTGGAGGTGGACAATGGCAAGAGGATATGGATATAAAGTTTTATTTCATTGTTGGAACCCCCCCCAGAGATGTTCTTGAAATGCAGCAAATTTGGAGACCTCAATCAAAAAGTTACACAAGCATCATGAATGATGACTGTTTTGAACCACGATCTCATAAAATGCTTTCCAGTGCAAGTGCATTTAAAATTAACACTGTGGTCACTGGACATGGACAGCAAGGGGAATTTATTCCAAGAAATCATTACATAGATATTGACAATAACCCTTCAAATAAAAACACATGGAGAGTATGGACTGAATGTGCTGGAAACCCTGTATACCCACAAGGGGGTACTTGGATTTATGATAGAGCCGGATGGTGCCCTGGGCAAGCCTCTGATGTTAATGAATTTGACATAACAAGTCTCGTTACTCCAGGTCAACAACATACGTTTGACTATGGACTAAACAACGCAACTGGGTCATCAAATTACTGGGTAAGCAGTCAGTTAATTAGCTATGGGACACCAAACTTTAACTTGGATGCAAGAATTACTGACATATTATCTCCAACTAATAAAGTTATTAACTCAAGAAAAAACCCAATATGTTCAAAACCTGAGATTGTGATTCAAAATACTGGATCAACAAATTTGACATCTCTGATCATTAACTATTGGGTTGAAGGATCACCAAACCAAGAAACATTCCAATGGAGTGGTAATCTCTCGTTCATGCAAAAAGATACTGTTAAATTACCAGATCCTCAAAGTCTGTGGAATCAATCTACTAATACTGTCTTCAATGTTACTATTACAAGTCCTAATGGTGGCTTTGATGAGTATGTTTTAAACAACTCAATGAGCAGTCACTTTGAATATCCTCCAGAATACAATGATATTTTTACAATATGGGTTCAAACCAATAGTGGTGTAATAAATTCTCTAACTCAATACTCAGAGACATCATGGGAAATCACTGATAACTCTGATAATATGATTTATAATTCTGGTATACTTATATCAAATACCCAGTACAGAGACACTGTTCAATTTGCTCCGGGATGCTATACATTCAAAGTAACTGATGTAGATGATGACGGATTAGATTTCTGGGCTAACAATGACGGTGCAGGTATGATTAGATTCAGAGATATTGGAGCTTCCTGGTTCAAAATTTTTGATTGCGATTTTGGCTCCTTCATACATCATGAATTTAGAGTTGCAAACAATACAGTAGGAGTTGAAAATTTCAATAGTCCAATAAGTATTTTCCCTAATCCAGCTAAAAATCAGATAACAATTAGCTCAAGTATATATAATCCTGTTAGTATATCAATCATTGACAAAGTTGGTAGGATAATTGAAAAGAAAGATTGTATAAATTTGGTTAATGAGGTAATTGATATCAAAAACGTGAAGAGTGGATCGTATTTTATTGAAATTATTTCAGACGACAAGAAATATATTAAGAAGTTTGTCAAAAACTAATGTCACACTTCGAAAATCTTTCTAATTATACAAGATTCAAAACCATTGAGGTAAAGGTTGGCCCAATAGCTATTGGTGGTAAAAACCCGATTCATATTCAGTCGATGACAACTGCAAACACAATGAACACTTCTGCAACAGTTGATGAATCTATCAGAATGATAGATGCAGGATGTAAACTTGTTAGAATAACAGCTCCTAGCAAAAAAGATGCTGAAAATCTTGCCAACATAAAAAATGAGTTAAGATTAAAAGGTTATAAAACTCCTTTAGTTGCAGATATTCATTACACTCCAAATGCAGCAGAGATAGCTGCAAAAATCGTTGAAAAAGTAAGGATTAATCCTGGCAACTATGCTGACAAAAAAAAGTTTGAAGAGATAGATTATACCGATGAAAGTTACAATAATGAATTACTAAGAATTGAAGAGAAATTTACACCACTTGTACAAATATGTAAGCAAAATAATACAAGTATGAGAATAGGAACCAACCACGGTTCTCTTTCAGATAGAATTTTAAGTAGATATGGCGACACACCAAAAGGAATGGTAGAGTCAGCTTTAGAGTTTATAAGAATATGTAGAAAACATGATTACCATAACATTGTCATCTCAATGAAAGCATCCAATACTAGAGTTATGGTATATGCATACAGATTGTTAGTAAACGAGATGATTAAAGAAGGCATGAAATATCCTCTACATCTTGGAGTCACTGAAGCAGGAGAGGGTGAAGATGGAAGAATTAAATCAGCAGTTGGAATCGGGACGCTTCTTAGTGAAGGTATTGGTGACACAATTAGAGTGTCATTAACTGAGGCTCCTGAGCATGAAATGCCAGTTGCTCAAAAAATTCTAGATCATTTCAAAAACATACATAACCACAAAAAAATAGCTGAGACTAAACAACATCAAATTGATTATTTCCAGTATGAGAAAAGAAAAACCATTCAAGTCGAAAATATTGGTAACAAAAATGTTCCAATAGTAATTTCAGATTTATCAAATAGAAAAAAAATCACTCAAGCTTCATTTTTTTCACTTGGTTACAGGTACTCTGTTCCGTTAGACAAATGGCATATTTCAGAAATGGCATCTGATTTTATTTATATTGGTGAGAACGAAATTAACTTTGAAATTCCAGGGACGCTAAGAATAATTTCAAACTATTCATCATGGATAAAGCACAAGAAAGGATTTCCAATTTTTAATCTTAAAGAGTATGAAAAAATTAAAGACTTTAGTGAAACTTTGAATTTTTTAAAAATTTATGATCATGAAATTACACCTTCATCAATTGATATTTTAAAAAACAACAAATCACTAGTAATTTTTCTAGAGTCTGAGAATATTAATTGCATAGCTGCAATGAGAAAATTTTTCTTTGAACTGATGGAGGAAAAAATAGAAAATCCAATTATAATTTCAAGAAAATATGAATTTAACGATGATGAGCAACTACAAATATCAGCATCGATTGATATTGGTTCACTTTTAATTGACGGTCTTGGAGATGGTATTTGTATTTCTTCAAATAATTGTTCAAATAAAATGCTTAACTCCATTTCCTTTGGTATTCTTCAAGCTAGTAGAACAAGGATTTCTAAAACAGAATATATTTCATGTCCAAGTTGCGGAAGGACTCTATTTGATTTGCAAGAAACGACAGCTAAAATCAGAAAAGTAACAGATCACCTAAAAGGAGTTAAAATTGGAATCATGGGGTGTATTGTTAACGGTCCTGGTGAAATGGCTGATGCAGATTATGGATATGTTGGTACTGGCCCTGGAAAAATTACTCTTTATAAGGAAAAAACTGTTGTCAAGAAAAATGTTCCTGAAAGTGAAGCAGTTGATGCCTTAATTGACTTAATTAAAGAGAATGGTGATTGGGTAGATAAGTCTAATTAAAAATCAACTAAATTTTATTTGAGATGAAACTGCCTTAGCTTTTTCAATCAATTTTTCGACCGGCTCTGGTCCATAAGAAAGAGCAACTCCCATTCTTCTATTTACTCTTAAGCTAGGCTTTCCAAAAATTCTAACATCTGTATTTGTAATTTGACTCACTTTTTCAAGACCAGTAAAAGTTGGAGTATCAATTGAGTTGTTTTGTGATAAAATAACCGATGAAGCTCCATTTTGAATTAAAGATATTTCCTTAATAGGAAGTCCAAGAATAGCTCTAGCATGTAACTCAAACTCGGAAAAGTTTTGAGTACCCGCTAAAGTAACCATACCAGTGTCATGAGGCCTGGGAGATAGCTCAGAAAAGAATACAACATCTTTTTTGACAAAGAATTCAATACCCCAAATTCCACATCCGCTTAATTTCTCAACAATTTTCTTTGATATTTCTTGTGCATCTTTTAAAACATTTTGATTCATTTTTGCTGGCTGCCAGCTTTGTCGATAATCTCCACTTTTTTGAATATGCCCAATTGGTGGACAAAAAAGTGTATTATTATTTTTTTGTGTAACCGTTAGAAGAGTTATTTCATAATCAAATGAAATGAATTCTTCAACGATCACCTCATTTATATCCCCTCTTGATGCCTTAATTGAATAATTCCAGGCTTCTCTTACTTGAGATGGTTCTGAAATTGTAGATTGACCTTTTCCTGAACTACTCATTAGCGGTTTTACAACACATGGAAATCCAATAATATTAACTGCTTCTGTTAGTTCCTCAACAGAGCTGGCATATTCATAATTCGCTGTTTTTATATTTAATTCCTTTGCAGCAAGATCTCTTATTGATTTCCTATTCATAGTAAAATTTACTGCTTTTGCTGATGGGATAACGCAAATACCATTCTTCTCAAAATCATGTAACTTTTCTGTTCTTATACTTTCTACCTCAGGAACAATATAGTCAGGCATATGCTTTGAAACAATCTTTTCCAGATCATCAGCATTAAGCATATCAATTACTTCATAAGTATCTGAAACTT